>CAZZPH010000169.1:0-5958 GCA_964655725.1 uncultured Hyphomicrobium sp. | reverse complement strand
CCGCTGGAGAGCTTCCTCAATCAGGCACCTGTGGCGCAGGCCGAAGTCAGCGTCACGACGGATGAGGATATCGTACTGCACGGCGTGATCGCAGCCAGCGATCCCGATGGCGATGCCGTGACATTCTCAGTTGAGGAGGGCCCGCAGAACGGTGTCCTCGCGCTCGATCCTGAGACTGGAGCTTACACCTACAGTCCAAATACGGACTACAAGGGCGACGACGCATTTGTCGTCAGAATTTCCGATCCGTCGGGGGCCAGCACGCTGCAACGCGTTGCCATCGGCGTCACGCCTGTGGCTGACGAGCCGGTTCTCAATACGGTGGATAGTATCCCTGCTGTAGGTGCGGAGATTTTGGGAACTACCGGTAATGATGACCTGACGGGCACATCTGGCAGCGATGTCATCAGAGGTGGTGATGGCAACGACACGCTGCGTGGAGATGGCGCAGCCGTTATAGCGACCGTTGCCCTCGATGTGTCCGCCGCACTGACCGATCTGTCGGGGACGGAGACGCTTTCCGTATCGATTGCTGGCGTACCGCAGGACGCTGTTCTTTCCGCGGGCACACGCGATGCAACCGGTGTGTACCTGTTGAGTCCGGCCGAGCTTGACGGACTGACGCTCACCGCCTCCACTGCAGAAGACGTCGTGCTGACGGTGACGGCGACGGCAACGGAATCCGCCGGCGGTTCCTCGTCGGTTTCCCGCCAATTGACCGTTGCATTCAACCACGGCGGCGATGCGGACGTGCTCGACGGCGGTGATGGGAACGATACGCTCTATGGCGGCAAGGGCAATGACGTCCTGATCGGCGGGAACGGCAACGACCGTGTCTTCGGTGAGGATGGCGACGACGTCATCGTGGCCGGTCTTGGCAACGATTTCTACGACGGTGGCGCGGGGTTCGATACGATCTCGTATGCCGATGCCGGTAATGCGGTGAACGTCGATCTTTCGAAATCGAAAGCGACTGGAATGGGCACCGACACCGTCCGGAATGTGGAAGGCGTGATCGGATCGAGCTTCAACGATCAGATCAAAGGCAACGGCCTTGCCAATGTTCTCGACGGTGGAGATGGCAACGACGTCATCCGCGGCAGCGGGGGCAATGACACGATCTACGGCGGCAATGGCAACGACACCCTCTACGGTGATTCCGGCAATGATGTTCTCTACGGTGATGCCGGGAATGACACGCTCTATGGCGGCTCGGGCAACGATGTCCTTCACGGCGGCGAGGGGAACGACAAACTTTACGGTGGCGCCGGCAACGACACGCTCTACGGCGGCTCGGGCAACGATGTCGTTGAGGGCGGGTCGGGTGACGACGTGATCGTCGCCGGATCGGGCCAAAACACCTACAAGGGCGGATCAGGCTTCGATACACTCGACTACTCGCAGGCCTCAGCTGCCATCAACCTCGATGTCAGCAAGAAGTCCGTCACGGGCTGGAGCAACGATACGTTCACCGGTATCGAGCGATTTATCGGTTCGGCGTTCGATGACGTGATCAAGGGCTCGAAGGGTGTCGATCACCTCGTGGGCGGGGATGGCAACGACGTGATCCGTGCCATGGAGGGTGCTGATATCCTGACGGGAGGCGCCGGTGCCGATACGTTCCAGTGGCTGATGAAAGATGTCGTAAGCGGCAACAAGCATCTGGGTGTCGACCGGATTACCGATTTCGAGCAGGGTGATGTCCTCGATGTGCGCGATCTCGCCAAAGGCGGGGTTAAAACCACGCCGATCGACGAGCTCGTCCGCTTCACCGAGGTCAATGGCGGCTCGATGGTCTCCGTAAAGGTGGCCAATGCGTACATCGATGTGGTGTTTCTGGAGAATATCCAGGGGCTGTCGGCCAGCACGCTCTTGGGTGATGGTATGCTCATCGTCTAGGCTAGGTGAGCAGGCCCAAGGCCATCAGCCCGCCAGAGTTGCAACGGGAATGGCATTTAATCTTTGGTCTTCGCTAATCCTTCAGGCCTCTGACGTATCATCCGGTTTGTGCCGATTTGAGCGCGGAGGGAGCCCTGCTGCACCGTTGGCTGGGAAGCGCCGGGACCGGCACGCCGTGACGTGGGATCCGAGGAGCCGATTATGAAGAACGTGACGCCTGCGAAGGTGGTGGCGAATGTCGTGGGGATTGGCGCTTTTGCCGTTGTTGCGGGATGGATGGTGTTCTCCTACCTGACGGTGGAGAAGGCATCGATCTGTGCTGAGAGATATGCCTCGGCAACCCGCCTTAGCCTCACGGATTCAGATGGCGTTCTGCTCAGCACATCGAGCCTTCAGGCTCGTCTTGGCGCCAGTGAATGGGGTGTCATGGAGAACAGCCAGGTCTTGGCTTCGGATATAGCGGCTGCGGAAGCGATCCTGGCCGTCAATGTAGGCCAGGGCACCGGCAGCGGCTTCATGCCCAAGGCGCCGCGTGGCGGTATCAGCTTCCTTTGGAAGCCATACGAGATGGCGGACGCCCGGGCGGCATGCCTTTCCTATGATGTACGCTTGCCATCGGACTTTCAATTCGGTGCGTCGGGCTCGTTGCCAGGCCTCTATGCTGGTTCCGATTTCGACCCGCGCGGGACGCCATCGGACGTCACGGGTGCGGGTCTGCGTCTGGTGTGGGGGGAGGCGGGGGTCGCCGGGCTCTATCTTCAAACTGCAGGCGATCCGACATGGAAGCACGTGCCGATTGCTCGCAGTAAGACGTCGCTCAGCAGGGGCAAGTGGGTGAGCATCGAGCAGGAACTCATTTTGGATGCCGAGAGCAGAGCTATTGCGCGCTTCTGGATTGACGGCGAATTGGCAGCCGAGAGTAAGAAGTTCAAATTGCCGGGCGATGAGGCCACTCGGGTTGAAGGTGTGCTGGCCGATGTTCATTTCGGAACAGTGACCAATCAGGCAACCTCGCCCAAGGATTTCCGGCTCGAGATCACGCCCTTCGTAATCCGCTGGCAATAGCAGAAATCTTTGCCCATAAGTCCCGGATACAACGGTTCGGGAGATAGGGGCATTGGATATATCACGGCGCGGATTTGGGCTTGTTGTTGCGGGGATCTACGCGACTGGCGGTGTGCTTCTTCTGGGGGATGCCCTGGCGAACCCGTCATCGCCTGAAGCCTGGCAGGCTCTTGCCTGGCACACCACGCCAGTATTCCTGATATTTTGGGGGCTTGCAGCGTCAGTCGGGGCCGAAGCGGTGGCTTGGGATTGTTGGTCGGCGTCTCGTGCCGCGGGCGTGCTGAGTTATGGGGTCATGCTCTGTGTCTGCACGCTGATTTTGTTGCGGGTTGTCGGCGGCCCGGCGCGATCTTCGTAAAATGGCAGGTTTTGCACCCCCACTGGCTGACGCCGGTAAGACGTGAGGAAGCCGGCACGGGTAAATCCAACTGGCCGCATTGAATACCAGGCCAAATGTTAATTGGCGGACATCCGGTTATTACGGAATTTTTACGAAAAGAAAAAAAACTCGTGCGCCATCTTGCGGAATTGCTGGGAAAGGTGTTCCATGAATTCTCACGTGGCGCCGTCCCACCCATCCCCCCAAAAGGTGCCATGTTGTCGAGCCCGCGGTCTCCCCCCGACCGCGGGCTTTTTCGTGGGCAAAGGGGTGTGGGTACTGCGAGATCGCGCCGGGTCAGGGTATTGTGGATTGGGCGATCAGGAGCGATCGCGGGGCGTGTAGCCGGCGGCTTGGGCCTCCTCCTCGGAGCAGAACCATTGCTCACCGAGTTCTGTTTTCACGGATATGCGACCGTAGTCCCGGTCCGACGGCAGGGCGAAATACCGCCGCGAACGCTTCCGGTAGCCTTTGATCGGACATCCCGCAGGTGAAGCTGTCGCGGCGTCCTGCCAGACCCTGTCCAGCCAGTCAGCCGGCCGCTCCGCGTTCCCGGACCACACCCCGGCCTTGTCCTCTCGGGCCGCCTCTTCCTCGGCGGCGTATCGAGGCCATATCCACCCCTCGGCAAAGGCGAAGCCGGCCCTGACGAGTTGGGCGGCGATCGATCGGCCTTGCACGTCGCAGTCGGCGAGCGGCACGTTCCCTCCATCTGAGACGATCACGCAGTCCACAGCGCGCCGGCCTTTAAGATAGCGCTCGGTGGCTGCGATCGCGTCCCGGCCACACGTCCAGATCGGACCGTTTTCGCGCTGGCATGTCTGATCGGCGTGCAAAGGGATGATCCCCGCGAGCTTCACGGTCTGGCCGCCAATGCGCACGAGCCCCGCTCCTGCGGTCGTGGCCCGGCCGCGCAGCACGCCTTGCTGCTCCAGTTGTGGCGCGGGTCCAGCAGTCTTCACAGCCGGGCCGGGCGTGGCATCTGCCGTCCACCAATCGGGGAGCAACGATACGGCGAACCAAAGGGCCACGGCCGCAAGTCCTGCCACAGCCGCACCGGGAAGGACGGCACTCAAGGAGGATAGCCCCGTGCCCGGGCGCTGCTGAAGGGATGCATCCGTCGATGTCGCGGCGTGATCTTCAAGGTCGCGTTTGGCCGGCGACCGATCGATGTAAAGAGGGAAAATCGCTGGCCATGCCGACAGGATGGCGAGTGTCGCTACGACGGCAGTAAGAACCATCGCATCGCTATCCCATCCGAACTGGGCCACCCTGAGCCCGGCGGCTACCGTGCCGGCGACGGCAGTCAGTGCCAAGATGCGGCGCCGCGGCGGTGTCGAAAGCCAGTTCGTCAAAGGAATGGTCGCACGTCCCGTCCCCGTCCGCAGTGTGTCGGTCAGCCGGACAAAGGCCGCAGAACTTTCGACCGCAATCCGCCATGTCAGGTTTGCAGCATGAAGGAGCGCTGCGCCGATGCTCCGGCTCGCCGCTCTGGCCCCCGCGGCCCCGGCCTCCGCGCCCTTCTTGCCGGCTTCGCGAAGCCCCTCGGCGGCTGCTTCTCGCGCATCGACGAGGCGTTGCCGGCGCGCATGGCGGCGTGCGAGCACGGTCGTGCGCACGTATTCCTTCCACTCGAAGCCTTCATTTCGCCTGCGCCACAGCACGTGGTTCGGTCCCACCTGTTCGGTTTGAGGGCACTCACTTGCGGCTGGTGCTGTCGCCGCGGCGCTTGGCGGCCGAACCGACTCGCACCCATGATGGCCATCATGGCCGCCAACTTCGGGCCGGAACGTGGCAAACGCCCCGCGGTCCCCAAGTCTCCTTAGGCCGCCCCAGCGGTTTTCTGTGACAATAAGGTCGCGTAGACTGGCCCAGACCCGGGGTGGGGGTGATCTTGGAGTTCTGAGATGATCGTTGTGATGCGCGCAATTGCCCAGGTGTGTCTCGTCGCATTCCTATCAGCAGGGGCCATGAACCCGGCCTTCGCAGACTTCGGCAAACCCAAGCCCAAAATCGACTGCAAGAAGCCCGAAAACAAGAACAAGCCGGCCTGCAAGCCCAAGGTGGGCCGTGCAACGGACGACGAGATCTATCACGCGGCCTATTGGATGGCGCGAGAGGGACGCTACGCGGCGGCACTGGACATCCTGGCGATGGCGCAGCATCAGGACGATCCGCGAATCCTGAACGCCACCGGGTTTGCAACCCGTAAGCTGGGTCATGTCGATGCCGCCCTGCCGTTCTACCATCGGGCCTTGCAGCGCGATCCGGGCTACGTGCTGGCGCGCGAGTATCTGGGTGAAGCCTATTTGGCCAAGGGCGATCTGGCGGCCGCCATTGATCAATTGACGGCGATCGAGGCGCGGTGCGGGAGAAGCTGCACGGCCTATATCCACCTCGCGGGGTATATCGATGCCTTCAAGGCCGGCCAGCGAGAGCGGGGATGAATGGGTTGCGGCAAACCTCCCCTTGGTTGATCCTTGGACCTGGTGCAAGATTGCTGATTCCGGACAGGGATGCCATGCATCTCGCTCCGGCCGAAACGGCGAAACTCGAATGGGCGGGACCTCAGCCATGATGGCATCAAGAGTATTGCGAGCGACGTGTGGCGCCAT
>CAZZPH010000168.1:5685-5959 GCA_964655725.1 uncultured Hyphomicrobium sp. | reverse complement strand
CACTCGCACTGGCCGCAGTCGGTCTTGCCGTGCATCATGTCGTCTCGGTGGGCGCGTCCGCGCAATGGGTTGCGGTGTGGATCGCCTACCTGACGCTCGCAGCCCTGGCCGCAGTCGCATTTTTGATTGCCGCGGCCGTACGACCATTGCGGCAGTCAGCAGCGCCCTGGACGGTGGAAGAAGTCCGGCCGCTCGGCTCCCGGACCTGGGACGTGACGCTGCGCGCCCCCGCCGGCGGCGCGTTCCGCTTCGAGCCCGGGCAGTTCGTATGGAT
>CAZZPH010000168.1:0-5675 GCA_964655725.1 uncultured Hyphomicrobium sp. | reverse complement strand
GGGATGGTCCTGCGGAGATGCGATCTCTGGGGGGCGCGTTCCTGTTCGACGCCGGGCAGTTCGTATGGATTACACCGCGACCGGGTGCGCCCTGGTTCACCGATCACCCGTTCTCGATTGCCTCCTGCCCGCACGAGTTGCCGCGGCTCACCCTGCTGATCAAGGAGGCCGGCGATTACACCAGCACGGTCGGGGAACTGACGCCTGGAACCGAGGTCGGCTTGGACGGCCCCCATGGCAGCTTCGTGCTGCCCACCGAGGGAGACCATGTTGTCATCATCGCGGGCGGCGTCGGAATCGCGCCGCTGCTCGGCATTCTGGAGGGCGCTCGGGCGCGCGGCGACCCGCGCCCCTTCCGCATGCTGTACTGCGCGCGCCGCAAGGATGCGCTCGTCGCCATCGACCGCCTCGAGGCGCTGCGCGCGCATCTCGACATCTCGATCGCGACACTGGTCGATGCGCCGGATGATCCCGGCACGTTCAAGGGACCATTGAACGATCGTGCGCTCCACGACCTATTGGGAGCGAGCGACCCTACCACCGCCGTCGCACTCATCTGCGGCCCACCGCACATGATGGAGGTTGCCGCAGACGGCTTGCTGGCAGCGGGCGTTCCGGCACGCAATATCCACTATGAGCGCTTCGACTATGGGAGTGGGCGCAGCCGTATCGACACCATGAGGCGCCGTCGGGCCCTTAAGGTGCTGGGCGTGCTGGCTGCCGCCGCGGCGGTGTTTGCGTTGCGCTGACGATCAGGCACACAACTCGCGCGCCTTGGCGAGAAGCTGATCCGGCCACACGGGCTTGGGCAGAAAGCTGAAGCGCTCTGCGGGGCCTGCCACCTGAAGCATATCCTCCTCATCATAATCGGAATAGGCCGATACGACGACGATGTGCAGATCTGGGTCCAGCTGACGCAATTGCCCGGCGGTCTCATAACCATCCATGCCCGGCGGCATGCGGACATCGAGGAAGACCACGCGGAAACGGTCGCCCGACTTGAGGCTCGACTTCACCGCGCCGACCGCATCCTCACCCTGATCGACAAAGTGAACCCGCCAAGTCATTTGGTCAGCAATCGAGGTTTCGTCCTCTCCGAAAAGTTCTTCTTCGTCAAGGCTCGCTGCGGGGCGCGCCGGTACGTGCCGCCGATGGGCATCGCCCTCGAGGACATGCCGATAAGCCGCGATGACACTCAGATCGTCATCGACAACTAGAATGCGCGGACTTCTGCCCTGTACTATCATGCCGCCTCTCTGTGGGTCTGTGCTGTGCTTTCGGACACGGCAAGGGTGAGCGTGAATGTCGAGCCATTGCGCGCGCCCCGGCTCTGAGCAACCAGCGTCCCTCCGATTGCGCGCGCCGCATTGGCACACCAGTGCAGCCCCAGACCGCCGGCCTTGTGGATGCGTGTGCTGAATCCGCGCTCAAATATGCGCTTGATATTCTTCGACGAGATGCCTTCACCGTTGTCCGTGATGCTGATCTCGACAGCGAGCGAAGGCTCGTCGCGCGGTGTGATCGCAATCTCAATGATCTTCGGATGCTTCTGTCCGTGCATGGCTTCCAGAGCATTCGAGAGGAGATTGGCGATGATCTGGCGCACCACCGTCGGATTGGCGAGCCCCACCGCCGACTGCGGCGCTAACACCACCTCGACCTCACCGTTGTATTCCTTGATCGTCGCATCGACGGTGACCTCGACGAGCGGTCTGAGGTCGATCTCTTCCAGTTCAATCTGATGGTGGGTGTACTTTTCATATCCCGAGACCATCTCCTCGACCGACTTGCTGGCCGACATGATGTCGCGGGCTGCCTGCCGGGATTGCCGCGCCAGTTCGAGCACGAACGGCGCCTTGGCCAGGATGTAGGCTGTGTACTTCTCGCGCAGTTCGGGCGGCGTCTGGGGGCTTTGCAGCTTCTCGATCGCCGTTCTGAAATTCCTGAGCCAGGACTTCTCCGATTCACTCATCACGCGCCACGCCGCATATGCGCACGGCCGCACCGTTCCCGCTCAAAGCAGGATCGATGCTGCATCAATTCCTTCAAAATACGTCTACGAATCGAATTGAAATTTGCTTCGATTTTTCTTCAAACCCACGAGGTCGCCCGCGATCGCACCTCAATTCGGCCGGGGCGCGGCGCGTCTGCGTCTGACGGCGGCCACCAACTCCACAATGAGCCAGACGAGCAGGACAAGCGCCGCGATGGGCAGGGTCGCGATCATGAACCATCCCATCATGCCCAGGGCGTAGAGTGTTTCGCCCCAGTCCACGCCCCCAATGAGACACGGATTGGCGAAGCCCTCGTGCAACGTGCACCCGAAGGAGGAAGCGATCGAACCGGCCAGCACCGCCGATAGCAACGGCGCAAAGCAGACCAGCACGACGACGAGCACTACGATTCTGAATTGCCTCATCGACATCGGCGTCTCGAACTCCCCGGGTCTGTATACGACCAGTCCCAGGCTTATGGAACTGGGAAGCGAACACTGAAAGCGCCGCGCAGGTCACCGGGCTTGAACCCCGTCGCCTGATCTTCCGGATAGATGTCTTTGATCTCGGCGGCCAGAGCGGGTTCGATCGAGGGTCCGTGACAGACAAGGCACGGCTCGGCGGCCATCGGGATGGCTTTCATAAACCGGTACTCTTTGTCACCATCCTCGGTGACGATCTCGCCGTGCTCCAGGGCGGCAGGGTCCTCACCGCCCGCAAGCCTCGCTGCGAACTCCTCCAGAACACGCTGCTCGAAGTCGTCGGCCGCGTTGTCGGGATTGCGGACCTTGAGTGCCGTGCGGCTGATCTCGAGCCCGTGGCTTTCCGCCACGCCAGACGTCATCGCCGGAGCGATATCGGCACACACGTCCAATGCCGCCTTCGGGCCGCCGGCTTTCAGGGCCGCTGACAATTGCTGCTTCAGGCTTTCACCAAGGCCTGCCACAGCCGCGCGGGCCTTGCCGCGGGCCTCATCCACCACCGGGTCAGCGAGAGCAGCCGTGGCAACGGCACCCACGGCGCACACAACCCACAGCCCTGCAATTCCTGGCGCACGATGCTTCATTCGCTTCTCCTCTCAGACCCCTTGCCCAACCAGGCCTACGCCGCAACCGCGATTAACGGGACTGCTGGCCTGGAGACAAACTGGAACGTCTCTTGCGCGTGGACGTTCATCACCGGTTTCCTGTCCCGCAATGGTACATCCAGCGTATCGAAAGCACCCACCCATGAGCACTGATACATTACCTTCCCGCGTTGGCTGGGTCGATATTGCCAAAGGTGTATGCATTCTTCTTGTCGTTCTGATGCACGCCACGCTCGGCGTCGAGAAGGCTACCGGTGAGGCGACGGCGCTTAACGGCTTCATCGAATGGGCAAAACCCTTCCGCATGCCCGACTTCTTCCTGATTTCGGGTCTGTTCCTGGCCGCACGCATCAACCGCCCGTGGCCGTCCTACCTGGACACCAAAGTCGTCCACTTCGCCTATTTCTACGTTCTGTGGCTGACGATCCAGTTCGCGGTGAAGTCACCGGGCATGATCGCAGAGACTGGTGCGGCGGCCACCGTGGGCACTTATCTCCTTGCCCTGGTTCAGCCGTGGGGAACCTTGTGGTTCATCTACCTCCTCGCGGTGTTTTTCGTGACGGCCAAGCTGCTCGCACCGGTTCCGAAGCTGGCGGTCTGGAGCGCTGCTACCATCCTCTACATGGCGATGCCGCATACGGGCATTCTGGCGATCGACGAGTTTGCGAGCCGATTTGTCTTCTTCTATACGGGCTATGCGGCGGCCAGTTACGTCTTCCAGTATGCCTCGTGGATCGAGGAGCGCGCGCCAGCCCTGATCGCCCTCACACTCGTCGTATGGAGCGTTCTCAACCTGATTGCGGTTGAGAGCGGCTGGGCCTTCGTGACGGGGATCGATCTGGCGGTGTCATATATCGGGGTTGCCGCCGTGATCGCATTCAGCGTGCTCGCCGGCTCATCCCTTGCCGGACGCGTACTGGGCTATTGCGGCCATCACTCGATCGCCATCTATCTGGCGTTTCCACTCTTCATGGGCCCCGCCCGCATCGTGGCACTGAAGCTGGGCGACACCCTGCCGGGCTGGAGCGTCGCGCTCGCATCTGCATCGGCTGGCGTCCTGGGGGCCTTGCTGCTAGCGCATATCGTGTCCGGTACCCGGCTGGCGTTCCTCTTCGAGCGGCCGGCGCAAGTGCGCCTCGATGCCGTGAGGTTGCGCTTCTCCGAACGCGCGCGCCGGGCCGCGACGGCCTCGCAGACCCTTGCAGGCCGTGTCGCGGCCGTCGCCTCTCGGCCCGCGCCGGAGCGCTGACCGGAAGGCCGACGCACGCTGACACGGGTGCGGGGATTAGGCCGACACGGGCTCCAGGGCCGTGTAGGGTTTCAGATCGATGGGACGGAACCACTGGGCCCGGCGCTGACCACTGTCATCGAAGTAGACAACACGGGTGGTCTCGTCGGAGAAATCCACGGTCTCCACCAGACCGACCGAGCGCCCCCCAAACAGCATGGGACGGGCCGCGTTTGACGTCTCATAGCCAAGGATCTCGACGAGTTCGCCCTTCTTCCAGGAGATCTTGGCGTCCTGCATCCGTCGTCCCTCCTCACGCAGAACCCGCACGACATCCCCCAACGGCACGTCCGGTTTGAGACGTCGCGATGTGCGGCCCGCGTTCTCACTTTCCTGATTGCGCCAAAGCTCGGCATGGTCCTCGCTCCAGGGCTCGAAGACTTCGTGCGAGACCGCGTGAATCGTCATGTCCGCGCCGCAAAAGTGGGCAACGCGCATGGTGTAGCGATTAAGATAACGGTTGCTGCCCGGCTCGGAAGACCGGTCCACCACCGGCTCGCTCAAAACCTCCACCACGACATGCAGCTTGCCCGCACCGCGAACGTCCATACCCTTGCGGACGGTCACAAGGTCCCCGGCCTTGAACGGGCACGCAGCACTGACCCTGGCGGCCATCGCCGACAGTGCCTCGACCTGCTGTTCGAGCGGCACACCCGCCGCATCACCACCCTTGGCCGCACCACCCCCTGGCGGCCCGACGGCGAATAGCTCATCCAAAAACGACATCTCTCACCCTACCACATTGTCCGCACCTCATCGCAGCCCGGCACCCGGGCTGAGGGCCTTCACGGCCCGCCAGCCGGCCGACGCAACTCTAGCCCTGCGAGGTGGGTCTACCGCCAGCGACCAAGCAACAGAGATGGATGCAGGCCGAAGTCGGCCAAGTTATGATCTGATTGTGGAGATGGTGCAGCACTCATCCAGACGCGCTATGACAGAGCGAAGATTGCTCTTGCGGACCCGCCGACATGATCTGCTCCGAGAATCTCCGCAGCATCGTAAAATCGATGCAAGTCCTGGCGGTCGCGGCTGGGTTGGCGGGGTGTGACTCGCACGATGCTGGAACAGGGCTGCCTGACACTGAGTTCAAACGCGCGTTTTCCGCGGGACTTGCGGTCGCGGCGGCGGAACGATGCGGAGAGCCCGTCGATGGCGGACGTGTGCGTTACGAACTCGTCCGATCGATGGTGCATCAGGGGCACAGCGACGCAGACGCCGAGCGCTCCGGACGCGCGTTCGACAAGACCCGCAACGAATACGCCCTCAAGATTGCGGCGCGTCCCGACTTTTGTGTGAGCGAGCACCT
>CAZZPH010000167.1:0-5971 GCA_964655725.1 uncultured Hyphomicrobium sp. | reverse complement strand
TTCGCCGGCCACTGAGGCCAGATCGGGCGATCTGATCACCTCTGAAGCACCATCCGCCCGGACACGGGACGGGGGCTGGCTTGCGGCCGATGCTTGACCTGGATGGGGGCCGACGCCTACACGTCTCCAACTTGTCAACGCGGTGAGTTTGCCGCCCAGCATCGTCCCACCCGCATGTCCCCGACCGAAAATGCCATACCGGCCACGCGCGTCTCACACTTGTTGGAGCGCGAAAAGTCGCTGTTTGCTGAGCGCACACCTCGTTCCGCTGCGCTTGCCGCGGAAACCGCCCGGCATTGGCTCAATGGCGTGCCGATGCACTGGATGGTGGATTGGGGAACGCCTTATCCCCTTTTCGTTTCGTCGGCCCAGGGCATTACGCTCACCGATGCTGACGGCAACGCCTACGTTGACTTCTGTCTCGGCGATACGGGAGCCATGTTCGGTCACTCGCCACCAGCAGTCGCCGCTGCCATCCGCCAGCAGGCCAATCACGGCCTCACGACCATGCTTCCTGGACCCGATACCGCGATCGCCGGAGAACTGCTGGCTCAGCGTTTCGGCCTGCCCTATTGGCAGGTGACTGCCACGGCCTCGGATGCCAACCGCTCTGTCATCCGATGGGCGCGGGCTGCTACGGGACGAACAAAACTCCTCGTCTTCAACGGCTGCTATCATGGTGCGGTGGACGATACCTTCGTCGCCCTTCAGAACGGCACGCCACGCAATCGGCCGGGCCTCGTCGGCGAGGTGCGCGACGTGACGGCGACCACCGAGGTTATCGAGTTCAACGATGTTGCCGCGCTGGAAAAGGTGCTGGCATCCGGTGAGATCGCGCTCGTTTTGGCAGAACCTGTGATGACCAATTGCGGCATGGTTCTGCCACAGCCGGGTTTCCATGCGGCGCTGCGCGCACTCACGCGCGAACACGGCACACTTCTGTGCATCGACGAGACGCATACGATCAGCTCCGGTCCTGGCGGCTACACGGCAACGCACGGCTTGGAACCGGACTTCTTCGTTCTCGGCAAGCCGGTCTCGGGTGGCGTGCCAGCCGCGGTCTATGGCTGGACCGAGGATGTCGACCAGCGCATCCGGGCGTACATGAAGGGCCGCGAACCAGGTTACAGCGGGATCGGCACCACACTGTCCGGCAACGCCTTACAGCTCGCCTGCATGCGCGCGGTGCTTGAATCGATCCTGACCGAGAGTGTCTATGCCGCCGCCTTGCCCAAGGCGGAAGCGTTGGAGGCAGGTATCGCCACCCTCATTGATCATCATGGACTGCCCTGGCATGTGGTGCGCGTCGGCCTTCGCGCGGAGATCGTGGCCTCGCCCACGCCCCCGCGCAACGGCACCGAGGCGCTGCTGTTCGCGCACAGCGAGGCTGAGCACGCTCTACACCTTCACTGCCTGAACCGCGGCGTCGTCATCACGCCGTTCCACAACATGATGCTCGTCTGCCCCGTCACCACGGACGATGCGATCGATCGGCTCCTTGATGCCCTCGATAGCGGCATGGCGGCCTTGTCCACGCGAGCCCCACTCAGACGGACAGGAGCCACGCTATGACCGCACCACCCCCGCGCGAGGCCTTGCTCAAGGAAGCGAAGGACTTCCTCGGTCAGAACCCCGATATCCGCCAGGCGTGGCTCATCTACACCGACCTTGGCGGCGTTCAGCGCGGGAAGCTTCTCACGCGCGACGAAATCCTGCCCGCCTGGGAGAATGGACGCTTCTTCGCCTGCTCGGCCATGTCCATGGATGTGACGGGCCGCGACGTCGAGGAAACCGGCATGATCTGGGACGTCGGTGATGCCGATCACCTGCTGTGGCCCGTGCCTGGAACCTTGAAACGCGTGCCGTGGTCAGCCGTCCCGCAAGCACAGTTTCTGGGGACCTTCCACGAACTCGACGGCGCACCGGCGATCGCAGAGCCGCGCCACGCCCTCGCCCGCGTGATCGAACGTTTCCAGGACCTCGGCCTCACGCCCGTTGCCGCGGTCGAATTGGAATTCTACCTTCTCGATGGCGAGAGCGCGCTTGCGGGTAATCCAAAGCCGCCCCGGGGTCTCACCGTTGCTGCACCCCAGCGCCACTTCCAGGGCTATAACCTGCAAGACATTGCCGACTTCGCGCCCTTCTTCGACGATCTTTATGCTGCTGCCGAGACACAAGGATTGCCGCTCGAGGCTCTGTTGTCGGAGTACTCGCCCGGCCAGATGGAAATCGGACTGAAATACCGGCGCGATGCGCTGCTGGCCTGCGACGAAGCCATTCAGTTCAAGCGCCTCGTCAAAGCGACGGCAGAGAAATATGGCCTCATCGCAAGCTTCATGGCGAAGCCCTATTCGGCATGGGCCGGGTGCGGCATGCATCTGCATGTGAGCCTTGCCGATGCCGATGGCCGTAACGTTTTCGCCTCCGACGAGGAGATCGCCAACACTGCGCTGCGCCACGCCATCGGCGGCATGAAGGCGACGATGGCCGATGCCATGGCCGTGTTCGCCCCCAACGCCAATTCCTATCGCCGGTTCCGCAAGGCCAGCTACGCGCCGATCGCCCCGAACTGGGGCTTCAATAACAGGTCGGTCTCGCTGCGAATTCCCGCAAGCAAGGGCCAGGCGCGCCATGTCGAACATCGCGCCTCAGGTGCCGACGCCAACCCGTACCTTGCCCTCGCCGCCGTTTTGGCCGGTGTTCACCATGGGCTCACCGGCCGCTGCGATCCCGGCCCGATGATCGAGGGCAATGGCTATGAACAGCCCGCCGATCCGATGCCGACCAACCTGTTCTCAGCCTTGGAGAAATTTCGCCAATCCGAATTTCTGAAGACGTACTTCGGCGAGCGCCTCGTCGACATTTATGCCACCATCAAGGAGATCGAAGCCGATCGCTTCTACGCCGAGCCTCAGGCGATCGATTACCACTTTTATTTGCGCACAATCTGAATTAGAAGTTATTCCGCAGACGCCGCAATCGGTTGGCCTGCCCGGTCATTATTCCCAAGCCCTTTTCAGTCGAGGTCGACACTGGACGCTGTCCCCGAAAGTGTGTTCGAAGCCACCGTGCGCGCCTACGCGCTCGGCAATCTCGATGCCGCAGCCGCCTATTTCGCGGACGATGCGATCTTCGCCGTCTATGTCGATCAGGACGTCCTGCCATTCGGTGGCGAGGTTCATGATCGTCAGAGCATGCTGGGATGCTGGAGGGAGGTTCGCCGCCACTTCGAGCTCAAGACTTATGCTCTGCGCACCATCCTTGCACACGACATAATCGTCCATGCACAGATTGACTACCTGTTCCACCATCGTGCGAGTGGTGAGGAAATTGACGGCACAATGCGTGTCGTGGCCGAGGTGATGGGTGGACGGATCACCAGCTTCCGCGAATATCACGACCAGGAACGGATCCGCGCCTTCATGCGGCTGTGCGAGCAGAAAAGCGCTGAATAGCGCTTATGCAGGAAAGCGCGCGCCGATATCGCGGAAGCGTGTCTTGATGCGCCGGACCGTTCCCGATGCCGAGCGCATGACGACGGTTTCTGTTTCCGCAAAGTCCCCGCGAAACCGCACGCCATCGAGCAACGATCCATCGGTGACGCCCGTCGCCGAAAAGATCACGTCGGCGGACGCCATGTCCTCCAGATTGAACTTCCGGTTGATATCGGTAATCCCCATGTTGGCAGCGCGGATACGCTCATCGTCGTTGGACGGCTTGAGGCGGCCCTGGATCTGACCGCCGACACAGCGCATCGCCGCCGCCGCCAGTACGCCCTCGGGTGCACCACCAGATCCCAAATAGATGTCGATCCCTGTTTCTCTCGCATCGGTCGTCCAGATGACGCCAGCGATGTCCCCGTCCGGGATCAGACGCACGGAAGCACCAGCCTCACGGACAGCCTTGATTAGTTCAGCATGGCGCGGCCGATCGAGGATGCAGGCTGTGATCTCCGAAACCGGCACGCGCTTGGCCGCGGCCAGATCCTTGATGTTGTCCTGCGGCGACTTGTCGAGATCGACAATGCCGGCCGGATAACCCGGCCCCACGGCGATCTTGTCCATGTACATGTCGGGGGCATTGAGAAGCCCGCCCCTATCGGCAATCGCGAGGACCGCGAGCGCATTCGGCATCGACTTGGCGCAGATGGTCGTCCCCTCGAGCGGATCAACGGCAATGTCGACTTCAGGACCATCCCCCGAACCGACCTTCTCTCCGATGAAGAGCATCGGCGCTTCGTCCATTTCACCTTCACCGATGACAACGGTGCCGCTGATGGACAGCAGCGCCAATTCCCGGCGCATGGCATCGACCGCGGCCTTGTCGGCGGCCTTTTCGTTGCCGCGGCCTCTGAGACGGGCCGCAGCGATCGCCGCAGCCTCGGTGACCCGGGCCACCTCGAGAACCAGCACGCGGTCCAGTCCGCTCACGCGCTCAACTCTCATTCTGGGTCTCTCCTGTTCAAAAAAAGCCGGCGGGCACACGGAGGCGCCACGCGGGCTAGAGCTCCTCGATACGGATCATTTGCGGACGTTCGGCCACCTCCCCGTCGGCCTCGATGGCCTGAAGGGCGCGGCGAATACTCTCCTCGGTCGTCTCGTGCGTGATCAGAACGACGGGCGCTGCACCCGCCAAACCCGACAGACCCTCCGCGAGCGATCCCGCCGGACGCCGCTGCACGATGCTTTCGAGCGAGACACCTTCATCGCCCATTCGCTTGGCGATCGAGGCCATGGCGCCGGGGCGGTCGCGAACGGACAGGCGCACGTAGTAGGGACCCTGGTGAGCAGACAAGGCCGCTTTGCGGAAGGGCCGCAACTGCGAGACGGGTCTCAAGAACGGCGGCAACACCAGGCCCCGCGCCACATCGATGATATCGCTGGCAACAGCAGATGCCGTGGGTTTTGCGCCCGCACCCGGTCCCACCAGAAGAACTGACCCGGAGAAATCCCCCTCAATCGCAACGCAGTTCGTCACACCCGAAACCTGGGCGATCGTGGCGCCCTCGGGGACGAAGGCAGGATGCACGCGGGCTTCGATCCCCGTCGCGGTCCGTTCTGCCACGCCAAGCAGCTTGATCTTGAAGCCGAGGTTACGCGCGGCTTCGATATCCGCACCGTTGATGGTCTCGATGCCTTCGATATGGATCTCGTCGGTTGGCATCTCGACGCCGAACGAAAGGCTGATCAGAAGCGCAAGCTTGTGAGCCGCGTCGAACCCGCCGATGTCGAACGTCGGATCTGCCTCTGCGTAGCCCTTGGCCTGCGCATCGGCCAGCACATCGCCAAACGCCAGATGCTCATCCTGCATCTTGGTCAGGATGTAGTTGCACGTCCCATTCAGGATACCGTAGACGCGCCGGACCTCGTTGGCCGCAAGCGCCTCACGCAGGGTCTTGATGACGGGAATGCCACCGGCGACTGCGGCCTCGAAATTGAGTGCAACTCCGGCCGTCTCCGCGCGCCGGGCGAGGCTCAGCCCATGACGCGCCAAAAGTGCCTTGTTTGCTGTGACGACATGCTTGCGCGCATCAAGAGCAGCCTCGACAGCCAATCGGGCCGGCCCTTCCGCTCCACCGATCAATTCCACAAAGCAATCAATCGAGGCATCCTTGGCGAGCATCACCGGATCGTCGAACCACCGGGCGGAGCCGATGCTGACGGCGCGCGCTCTGCCGCGATCGCGTGCGGATACCCCGACAACCGCAATGGGCCGGCCAAGTGTATCAGCGAGGCTATCGCCGCGGGCTTGCAGCAGATCTAAAAGGCCCGTTCCTACGGTGCCGAGGCCCGCAACGCCGAGCTTCAGAGGTTCTTTCATTGGTCGTTTTTTGGGCTCAGGAGAGTTGCGGACGGAGGATGGAGCAGGCGAGGCCGCCTTCCTTTCGGGTTAGCGAGTGGCCTTCTGCGGAAGTGTGACCACGTTATCGGCTGTTTCGGAGCCCTGAGAGAAGAACTTTTTGACGTTGCGT
>CAZZPH010000166.1:467-6055 GCA_964655725.1 uncultured Hyphomicrobium sp. | reverse complement strand
TGGCGCGCATCTGGGCACGGTGGTCGCCGTTGTGAATTACGGTGCAGGGGATCTCCTCGAGATCGCCCCTGGACCTGAACAGGATCGGGACACCTTCCTGGTGCCGTTCACGCATGACGCCGTGCCCGAAGTTGATCTGGCGGCGGGCCGCGTCGTTGTCGATCCGCCAGCGATGGTGGAGAGTGGCGAAGAGGTGCAGGATCATGACGGCGCGGACGATGGCAGGCAAGAGGAGCGGTGAGCCTTGAAGAGCCCGGTGACAATGCGAAGATTGGGACTGGCAGCAGCAGGATTGGTCGCGCTCGCCGTCATGTCTGGCGCTCATCGCGTCGAAGCGGGCGATGAGTTGGCGGCCATCGAGGCCAAAGTTCGGGCCGACTATCCCGGCGTCAGCCATATGACGCTCGCCGAATTCGAAGCCTTGCGCGCAACAGGGGCCTCAGTGCTCCTTCTCGATGCACGCGAGACCGACGAATATGTCGTCAGTCACTTGCCGGGTGCCCACCACGTCCGGCCCGATCTCAGCGCGGAGGCGTTTGGGAAGCGATTTGGCGCAGATCTGCACGGGCGTACCGTCGTCGTTTACTGTTCGGTCGGCGTCAGGAGTTCGCGCTTTGCCGCGCGGGTGGCGGAGGTGGCGCGCACATCGGGAGCGGCGGCCGTTTATAATCTGGAAGGTGGCATTTTCCGTTGGCACAACGACGGCCGGCCGCTTGCGCGCAAGGATCTGGCGACGGGCGAGGTTCACCCCTACGACAGGCGGTGGGGCTCCTATATCGACAATCAGGATGGCGTCGCCTATGCGCCCGGTGGATCTAAGGCCGGGCAGAGTGCTTCGGATTGAGGATCAGATCGCCTCGCCACGCAACAGCCGGGGCGTCTCGCCCGAAAGGCCCGCGGCCTCCTTGACGAAAAAGGTCTTGAGGCCAGGTGTGCGATCGACGATGCCCAGGCCTGCGTCGCGCATCGCGCGCACGAAAGCGTTGTCGTTGGAAAACAGCCGATTGAGTCCGTCAAAGGCCGCCGCCGATACCGCCGAGTCGAAACGCCGCCATCGCTCGTAACGTTGCAGAACCGTGGAGCTGCCGATGTCGAGGCCAAGCCGCGCGGTTTCCACGATCACCTCGCTGAGCGCGGCCGCATCCTTCAGCGCCAGATTGAGACCTTGCCCCGCGAGCGGATGGACGCCATGGGCGGCGTCTCCGACGAGGGCAAAGCGCGGCGCCACGTAACTTCGTGCCAGGTGCATGGCGAGCGGCCAAGATTGACGCTCCGAATCGAGGCTGATCGCGCCGAGCCGCCCACCGAAGCGGCACTCCACCTCGGCGAGGAACGCCGTATCGTCCATCGCCAGGATCCGGCGAGCGTTCGTTTCATCTTCCGTCCATGTGATGCAGGATCGGTTGCCGGGTAGTGGCAGGATCGCGAACGGCCCGGCCGGCAGGAAGTGCTGGACTGCTGTCGACTCGTGGGGTCGCTCGTGCGCAACCCGCACGACGATGCCGATCTGCCCGTAGCCCCAACCCACGATCTTGATGCCGGCGCGCTCGCGCAGCGCGGATTGACGGCCCTCCGCACAAACCAGAAGTGAGCTTGAAAGCGGACCGCTACCACGCCGTTCGATGGTTATGACCGACGGGCCGGCGTGGGTGCTTGTGATTTCCTGTTCATGGAACTGTTGGATGGCGGGCCATTTCGTAACGTGGTGCCGCAGCGCACGGACGACGGATTGCTCAGGGACGATGTGTGTCGCGGGCTCCGCGTGGTCGACAAGGTTGTCGTAGGTCAGGACGATCGGCCGGATGCCTGCCTCGAGAGCAGAATCCGTGATGTCGATACGGCGCACCTCCTGCGCTTCGTCGGCAATGTCTGGCCAAACACCCAGCCGCTCCAGCATATGCCGTGAGGCCGCCGACAAAGCAAAGGCGCGGACATCGGCGGTGGCCGAACCGGGTGCCGGCAGGCGGTCGATCAGGGCAATCGCAAGCTCGCCGCGGGTTTCATGCGACAGAGCCAGCGCGAGTGCGAGGCCCGACGCGCTTGAGCCTGAAATCACGATGTCGTGCGACTTGACATGGGGCAGCGGGGCGCTTCCGCGGTGCGCTGGAGTGTGGCTTGACATGGCTACGGCTCGTCTCCCCAATGCGACCCGGTTCTCATCGTCTTCTCATCGTCCTCTGAAGCTCCTGGTCCTCATATGACATCGCATGCACCCGCTGGCACGGCGCTCGCCTCGCTTATTTCAATTCTGGACCTCGAACCGCTGGAGGAGAACCTCTTTCGAGGTCGCAGTCCAGCCGATGGATGGCAGCGTGTCTTCGGCGGCCAGGTGCTTGGCCAGGCGCTCGTCGCGGCAGGGCGCACGGTGGAGACCGACCGGGCGGCGCACTCCCTGCACGGCTATTTTCTGATCGGCGGCGACCCCGAACGGCCCATCATCTACGAGGTGGAGCGCACACGCGATGGCGGTAGCTTCTCGACCCGCAGGGTGAAGGCGATCCAGCACGGCCAGATCATATTCGCGATGAGCGTCTCATTCCACAAGCCTGAAGAAGCCTTCGAGCATCACGCGCGCATGCCCGACGTCCCCCCGCCTGAGAAGCTCGCCAGCGCCAACGACCTGATCAGCCGATTTATCGATCAGTTGCCCGAGAGCATGGCCAACTACTGGCGTCGCGAGCGGCCAATTGAAATGAAGCCGGTGGATGTGGGGCGCTACCTCAGCCGTCAGCCGGCAGAGCCAGTACAGCACATCTGGATCCGATCCAACGGGGCGCTGCCGGACGATCCCCGCTTACATCAGTGTGTGCTGGCCTATGCGTCCGATTTCACCCTGCTCGACACGGCGCTGATCGCCCACGGGCGGCTGCTGTTCGATCGCGACATTCAACTGGCCAGCCTCGATCATGCCATGTGGATCCACCGCCCCTTCCGCGCCGACGATTGGCTGCTTTATGCCCAGGACAGTCCCAGCACGCACAGCGCCCGGGGTTTGTGCCGCGGCAGTTTTTTCAGCCGCGAGGGCTGCCTTGTGGCCTCGGTTGCGCAGGAAGGGCTGATCCGGAAACGATCGACGGCATTCGTGCCTAAATAGAAGGCACCATCGATCTTATGACTATTTTTTAGCCATTTTTGGCGGGTGGGACCGCGCGGGCAGTAGCCGAGCCATCTATAAATTGTAGTAGAATCAGTGTTTTAGGCGTTTAGAGCCGAATTGGCACAGGTCTTGACTCTATGTCCAGGCTCTCGGGGCAAATCCGCCGGGGAGCCACGCACAACGCGGGCAGCTCTGAATGGCAGAGCTGGCCCGACGGGACACCAGGGGGTCAAGAGATGAAGCTCATTACGGCGATCATCAAGCCATTCAAGTTGGAGGAAGTCCGCGCCGCGCTCACCGAGCTCGGTCTGCAGGGCATGACCGTGACCGAAGTGAAGGGTTACGGCCGGCAGAAGGGCCACACGGAAATCTATCGCGGCGCGGAGTACGCCGTGAGCTTTCTGCCGAAGGTGAAGATCGAAGTCGCGGTGCCGTCGGCCATGACTGCAAAGGCGATCGAGTCGATCACCAAAGCCGCCAAGACGGGTCAGATCGGTGACGGGAAGATTTTCGTCACGCCCATCGAAAACACCGTCCGCATCCGCACTGGTGAGGCCGACGACGCAGCACTCTAGGCAGCCTCAAAACAAAACCCTTGAAACTCATGAAAACCTCAATCGGGGAGATACCAATGATGTCTGGTTCAACGAGAAACCTGGAGCGGCTTGTTGCCGCCACCGCCGCGTTGGCGGTCATGGCGCTGCCGGCGCTCGGCCAGGACGCCGCGCCCGCGGAGGCTGCGGCGGAGGCTGCCAAGCTCGACACCGGTGATACTGCCTGGATGCTCACCTCGACTGTCATCGTTTTGATGATGACGATCCCGGGGCTCGCCCTCTTCTATGGCGGCATGGTGCGCAAGAAGAACGTGCTTGCGACGATGATGCAGAGTTTTGCCGCAGCATGTCTTCTGAGTGTCGTTTGGGTCATTGCTGGCTATTCGATCGCATTCGGAGACGGCGGCGATCTCAACGCCTACTGGGGTGGCCTCGACAAGTTGTTCCTATCTCACTTAACGAAGGATGGGCTCACAGGAACGATCCCGGAATCGGTCTTCATCACCTTCCAGATGACGTTCGCGATCATCACGCCGGCGTTGATCATCGGGGCGGTGGCGGAGCGGATAAAGTTTTCGGCGATCCTGGTGTTCTCGGTTTTCTGGTTCGCGTTTTCGTACTTGCCGATTTGGCACATGGCGTGGTCTGAGTTTGGGCTTTTTCATCGTTGGCAGGTGATAGACTTCGCCGGCGGGACGGTGGTGCACATCAACGCGGCGATGGCGGGTTTGGTGGGGTGCTTGATGGTCGGGCGGCGCAAGGGGGCGTTTCAGGAGCCGATCAAGCCGCACAACTTGCCGCTGACGGTGATCGGGGCGTCGATGCTTTGGGTGGGCTGGTTCGGCTTCAACGCCGGCAGCCAGCTGGCGGCGGACGGCACGGCGGGCATGGCGATGCTGGTGACGCAGATTTCGTGCGCGACGGCGGCGGTGACTTGGATGCTGATCGAGCTGTTTTCGCGTGGCAAGGCGTCGGCCCTCGGCATCGCGACGGGCGCGGTGGCGGGCTTGGTGGCGATCACGCCGGCGTCGGGCAACGCGGGGCCGATGGGGGCGTTCTTGATCGGGGCGGCCTCGGGGGTTTGCTGTTACTTCGTGGCGGTGAAGCTGAAGTTCGCGTTGAAGATCGACGATAGCTTGGACGTTTTCGGCGTGCATGGCGTGGGCGGTATCGTCGGCGCGGTGCTGACTGGGGTGGTGGCTTCGACGTCGATGGGCGGTTCGGGCTTCAAGGCTGACGACATCACGATGGGGCAGCAGGTTTGGGGTCAGTTCGTGAGCGTGGCGATCACGGTGGGCTGGTCGGGCCTGGTGTCGTACTTGCTGTTTCTGGCTTTGGACAAGACGATCGGTCTGCGGACGAGCTCGGACGACGAGCTGCGCGGGCTGGACTTGAGCGACCACGACGAGCAGGCCTACGAGCACTAGGTTTGGTTGGGTGGAGAGAATTTTGGGAAGCCCGGCTGCCTTTTGGGGGCGCCGGGCTTTTTTGTGGGGGGATCGCGAGCAAGCTCGCTCCTACAGGGCGAGGGAGGAGGCTTGCGCTGGGAGAGGCGGGGGGTCAGGGTGGCTGGGTTTATGAAGCCACTCTTGTTGCTGGGTTTACCTTTGTGCGTTGCGGCCTTGGCGCTGCAGGGTTGTTCCGTTCGGCAAATGGCGGTTCGCCAGATTGGCGACGCGTTGTCGGGCGGGGGGGACGTGTTCGCTTCGGACGAGGACCCGGATTTGGTGGGGGACGCGTTGCCGTTTAGCCTGAAGCTGATGGAGAGCGTGCTGGCGCAGACGCCGGAGCACGAGGGGCTGCTGGCGTCGCTGGCGAGCGGGTTCACCCAATACGCTTATGGCTGGGTGCAGCTGGAGGCGGACGAGGTCGAGGAGGAGAATTACGATTTGGCGGAGGAGCTGCGGGGGCGGGCGGCGCGGCTCTACCTGCGGGGC
>CAZZPH010000166.1:251-457 GCA_964655725.1 uncultured Hyphomicrobium sp. | reverse complement strand
GCGTACGGGATGCGTGGGCTGGAGGCTCGGCGCCCGGGGTTTGGGCAGGCGCTGGGTGAGGACGTTTCGCGGGCGATGGGGATGCTGCGGGCGGAGGATGTGGAGCTGGTTTACTGGACGGCGCTGGCTTGGGGGGGCGCGACGGCGCTTTCGCTGGACGACGCGGAGCTGGTTGGCGATCTGGCGTACATCGAGGCGCTGATGGA
>CAZZPH010000166.1:0-241 GCA_964655725.1 uncultured Hyphomicrobium sp. | reverse complement strand
GGATCCCGATTGGTCGGACGGGGCGATCCATGGGTTTTTCGTGACGTACGAGATGAGCCGGATGAGCGGGGTGGGCGATCCGGCGGAGAATGCGACGGGGCACTACCGGCGGGCGCTGGAGCTGTCGAAAGGCCGGCTGGCGTCGGTGCATGTGGCGTTTGCGGAGTCGGTGGCGGTGGCGCAGCAGGACAAGGATTTGTTTGTCGCGACGCTGAACCGGGCTCTGGATATCGACGTGGAC
>CAZZPH010000165.1:0-6135 GCA_964655725.1 uncultured Hyphomicrobium sp. | reverse complement strand
TGGATCCGGGCACGCCTGTCGTTCTCGACAGCAAGTCCGATCTGGCCCGCATCACGACCAGCGACGTGACCAGCGGTCTTTCATTTCTGCCCATCGCGTTGGTCGACCTGCGGCTCCTGAAACTGACCCAGCGCCGCAGGCTGGCACATGGCATCGCCGAACTGGCCAAAGCCTATGATCTCGTGTTCGTCGATACCGGCCCACTTCTGGAAGACGAGGCTGCATCCAGCCTTCTGGGCATCGCCGACGAGTTTCTCGTCGTCGCCCGTTCCGGAGCAACGTCCCGCGATGAACTGGCCGAGGCCAGACGCGTGCTGGAGCCCTATGCCGACAGACCGGCGTCCCTCGTTGTGACGAGTTCGTGATGCACTCCGGCCTCATTCCTGAGGCCCTTCCAGCGACCCGCGCCTGGCACATCCCTTGCGCTGGACCTGATGCCCCGTGCCACAGCGAGAGCTCATAAAAGCGGGATGAGGAATAGGACGCGATCTGATATGAAGCACGAAAGACTTGGTTACCGGATCGTTAATGGAGGGGCGAACGCTCCTGCCTTGGGGTCCCGTCTGGGTCGTGGCGAGAGTGTTGGTGACATGCGTTCGGCGTCTGTATCGGAACAGCAAAGCCTATCCCCGGCCGAGGACGTCGCGCGCCCCGACGACATCGCGCTCATAGATGGCTGGGGGATCAACATCCCGGACCTTGAGACGGCGATCTCATCGATCACCGCGGCCGCACGCATGGAGCAAGGGTTTTGCGTCTTCACGCTGAACCTCGATCATCTGGTCAAACTGCGAACACTGCCAGCCTTTCGCGAGGCCTATTCGAGAGCGACGTTCGTAACCGCAGATGGTGCTCCGGTTGCGGCCCTGGCGCGCCGGCAGTCGCCCTCGATCCAACGCGCAACGGGCGCGGATCTGGTGCTGCCACTTGCTCAGGCCTGCGCCGACAATGGCCTGAGCGTCTTCCTGTTTGGAACGTCTGCCGATGTTCTGGCCGAAGTCGCCCTGCGCCTCAACCGCCACTGCGAGGGCCGCCTGGAGATTGCCGGCACATTCGCTCCGCCTGAAGGCTTCGACGCCGAAGGCCCGGCGGCCGACGCCGCGATCGCACGGATTGCCGCCTCGGGAGCGCACGTGTGCCTCGTCGCACTGGGCGCTCCCAAGCAGGAGATCTTCGCCGCGCGCGCCGTCGCCCGTGGCGCGGACACAGGCTTTGTATGCATCGGTGCGGGGCTCGACTTCATTGCCGGATCTCAGGTCCGTGCACCGCGCGTGCTGCGCGCATCGGGGCTCGAATGGCTGTGGCGGCTGACGACCAACCCTCGACGCCTCGGCGCTCGTTATGCAAGGTGCGCCCTGCTCCTGGCGCGGCTCGTTGTGTTCGAGCCCTGGTGGCGTCCATCCACCAACCCGCGGCCGCGTTGAAGCGCGCAAGTTCCGCAAGATTCGTTGACCGGCGCGCGCGCACGAGTGAGACCACGCCATCATGGGTGCAACGAAAGTTCTCTTCTACACGCATGCGCTCGTCGACGGCGGGGCAGAACGCCTCTGGGCAACGCTCGCCTCCACGTTCAAGGCGCGCGGCTTCGATGTTCACTTCGTCCAGGATTTCGCCGCGTCCGACGCCCTGCCGTATCTCGACCCCGAGATTCCAGTCCATACCTTGGGCCGGGGACATGCGCGCGCGATCATGCGCCTCGCGCGGCTCTTGCGGCGCCTTCGCCCGCAGGTTGCCCTCTCAGCTGTGGGCGGCTCCAACCTGAAACTCGTTGCCGCCACGTCCCTTTCGCTGAGCCGCACCAGTTCCATCCTGTCCTTCCACGGCTCAGAGGAACACAAAACCGGCAAGCTCAGCCACGCAACATATCGGGCCTTGCCGCTTCTGAGCCGCCGTGCAGCCCGCATCATTGCCGTCTCGCACGGTTTGCGCCAATCACTGATCACAGACTGGAAGGCCGACCCCGGCAAAGTGATAACGCTCCATAATCCCGTCTACCTGCCAGCCTCCGCCGCAGCCCCCAGCACGGCAGAGTTGCAAGAGCGCGACGACCTTGTGCTGTCGGCCGGGCGCCTCGTTCCCGAGAAGGATTTCCTGACCCTGGTGCGCGCCTTTGCCCGTTTGGAGCGGCCAGCGGCGCGGCTTGTCATTCTGGGCAAAGGGCCGCAGCGTGACACCATACTGGCGGAAGCCGCAAAGCTTGGGATCGCCAGCCAGGTCGAACTGCCAGGCTTTGTTGCCGAACCCTGGAGCGTCTATGCGCGCGCGCGTTGCTTTGTTTCGCCGTCACGCACCGAACAGTTCGGGAATGCGATCGTGGAAGCGATGGCGTACGGTCTGCCGGTGGTCGCAACGCGGTGCGATGGACCGCGCGAAATTCTGGAAGATGGGCGCCACGGTGCGATCGTTCCGATTGGAGAACCTGCCATCATGGCCGAGGCGATTCGGGCCGCGCTCGACAATCCCGGCGATCCTGCGCCGCGGCGGGAACGAGCCCACCATTTCTCGATGGAGGCTCGGGTGCCGGACTACATCGCTCTGGTGGAGGAGGTCGTGGGGGAGCATCATCGGACACCGGACCAGACCACGGTACGTGCCGCTATAGATCCTGCGGCGGCCCGCCATCGCGGGTCCGGCGAACGATGACGCCAGGCGATCAGGCCATGCCGGAAAAGCCCATGCAGCGGGTCTATATCGATCTCACCCATCTGGGACGCCACGTCACCGGGATCGAGAGGGTATCGATTGAGCAGTTCGAACAGGTGCGTTTCAAGGGCGCCGACGTCCGCCACGTCCGCGCGCGGGGCGTGCCCATGATGATCCTGAAGCAGCAGCTCATTCTCCCGCTCCTCGCATTCCTCAATCCGCGCGCGATTTTCGTCTTTCCAGGATTTCCGCCATCGCCTGTTTTTCGCTTTTGTCGCGAACGCGCGGTGCTCTATGTCCACGACGCGTTCCTCGTCACGCGCCCGCAGGACCTCAGCCTCAAGGCGCGCATCTACATGGCGCCGCCGTTTCGCTCAGCACTCGCCCGCCTGCGCTACTTCCTGACGAATTCGGAGAAAACACGCCGCGAGATCGAGCAATTTCTGGCCGCCAGTGCCGTCGTCACACTTTATCGCCCTCACGTCCGCAACGTCTTCGGTCTCGATGCCACGGGGCGGTCCGCGATGCCTGAGCCCGGCCCATCCCGGCCACTGCGGCTCGTGTCCGTTGGAACCGTCGAGCCGCGCAAGAACTACCCGGCCGCTGCCGCCATTCTGGACGCCCTCCGCCGGTCCGGACATCCTGATGCGCATCTCCACATCATCGGACGGCAAGGGTGGGGCGAGGATGCAGATGCGCTGTCCGCTCATCCTGGTGTCACCGTCCATGGCTATCTTCCCGTCGATAAGGTCAAACAGATCCTCGAAGGCGCCGACGTCTACGTGTGCACCTCTCACGACGAAGGGCTCGGGTTGCCGCTTCTCGAAGCGCAGTTTGCGGGCCTGCCCGTCGTTGCCCCGGATGGTGAGGTCTTCCGCGAAGTGCTGGGCACATCGGGATGGCTGGTCGATCCTTCAAATCCCGAACGGGCAGCAGCGACGATCTTGGAGCATATCGGAAAGCCGCACTGGCGCATGTCGTCGGCAGACCTTGCCTGCCGTAATATCGACCGCTGGAACTGTCTGGCCACCCAGGATCTCGATGTCATGCGGGGGATGTTCGCAGCCCCCCTGAATGCATCGTTTTCTAACGCCGGGCCCCAACCTGTTCGGGTGCCATAATGGGTAAGATCCCCGCGCTGTCACGCCGTCACGCTCTGGCCGGCGGATTAGCCGCCCTGGCCGCGGCGTCCGCACGCCCGTTGCCTGCCGCACCGGCGCTTCCCATCAGCGCCACTCTGGGCGAGCTTGCCGCGGCGAAGGGACTGCACTTCGGCGCGTCCTTCTCGACGGGGGAATTGGATCAACCCTACGGCCCGCGTTACGCTGCACTTTATCGCCGGGAAACGCGCGTCTTGACCAGCGAGCTGGAGCTGAAGCTCAGCGTCCTGGCACCCGCCAAGGGCACGCTCGACTTCGGGCCCGCTGATCGGCTGGTCCGTTTTGCGCAGGACGCCGGACAGGAGGTGCGCGGACACACGCTCATCTGGAACGATGATGTCCCCGCCTGGACCCGGCAGTTGACGCGCGCCGAAGTTACAAACCTGATCGACACGCACATCACGGCTGTGATGAGCCGGTATAAAGGACGCATCCGCTCCTATGACGTCGTCAATGAACCGATCGCACCCTGGGACCGCCAGCCGGGAAACCTGCGCAGAGGACCATTCCTCGACGCCCTCGGCGTGGGATACATCGCGCGCAGCTTCAAGGCGGCGCGCAAAGCGGATCCTACGGCCCAGCTTGTCCTCAACGAGGCGCAGACAGAAAGCTCAGATGAGAACGGTCAGGTATTTCGCGACAGCTTCCTGGCCCTCGTGCGCCAACTCACAGCGGAGGGAGCAGAAATCGATGCCATCGGCCTGCAATGTCATCTCGATAGTGCTCGGCCCTACGACTTCCCGCGCTTTGCGGCTTTCGTCGAGGACTTGGCCGCGCTCGGCTATGACATCCTGATCACCGAGCTTGACGTCAACGACCGGGCATTTCCCGGTGATGTCAAAACGCGCGATCGCATGGTCGCCAAACTCTATTCGGAATTCCTGTCGGCGGTGCTGGCGATCCGTGCCGTCAAAACGCTGACCACATGGCAGCTCGCTGATCACACGAGTTGGATCACCTACCAGGCGGCTGTTCAGGCTCCCGGCGCGCGCCGCCGTCCCCGCCCCCTGCTTTTCGACGAGAATTTCGAGCCCAAACAGGCCCGGAACGCGGTCGCGGAAGCGCTGGCACAGATGCCTGCCCGTTGACGTCGGCCGCGCGTCAGTCCCGTTCCGATCCGATCGTCAGCCCGTCCTTGCCCGAGGACGCCGCCACACAGCGCTCCCCCCGCCAATACCTGCGCCGCTGAATCTGACGGTGGTTCTCGTAGCACTTCGCAAGTTGGCGCTCCGGTTTGAATTCGGCGATGGCCGAGGCCACGCCCTCCGGCGTGATGCGGCCGGAAACGATTTCGGAGCGGATCGCGACGAACGCCTCTGCCAGGCGTTCGGCCATGTCGTCCTCGCTGGCGGAGCGGGCCACGAGCGTGCCGCTGAGACCCGGCTTAATGACACATTCAAGCTGCGGCAGGTGAATGGCGCACACCGGACGCCCGCACCCCAACGCCTCCAGAACCGCGAACGGCATTCCCTCGAACTCCGAAGTCAGGATGCCGGCGTGCGCCTGACCCAGCACCTCCGACACGCCCTCGGCCGTCTTGAAGCCGTGGCGCACCGTCATGTCCTCAATGAGAGAGAATTCGGCGAAGCGATGGGGATCACTTGTTCCCATGTAATGGAATTCAACGCCCGCCCCGAGCTTCCGGCGCAGTGCATGCATCGTCTTGAACATCAGCGGCGGGGATTTGAACAGATCGAGCCGGCCGGCGAAGGCGACCCTGAACGCTCCATCGTCTGCGAAGGGCCGCGGATAAAATGTACGGGTATCGACCCAAGTCGATAGCGTGTCGATCTTGTGGGCCTGGCGCGGATAGGTCTGCCGGATCCGGTCCGTGATAATCGGATTGACGCACAGGAATTTGTCAGCCGCCATCACCGCCAGCCGTTCGTTGACGTTGTGCACAAAACGGTAGTTCTTGAGGAGCGAATCCATCTTGAGGCGGGGAGCGCCCTCGCCATGCAGCATCTGCACGAACGGCACACGCAGGCCCTTGACGACCGTTGCGAACTCGACGCGTTGCAGGTCGACGCTCGTCGGGCATTCCTTGAGCTTCGCGCGCACCGTGCCGAGATGGCCAAGCAGGCCTTGCATGAACCGGAATGTCAGCGATCGCCTGACAGAGGTTGCCGCCTCGCGCGCCTCGCTGTCGGGATAATGGAGGACAGGCAGGAACTCTATTCTGCGGCCGCGGAACTCGATCTCACTGACCTTGCCGACGGGCAGATCACCTATGGCATCGGCCCCCACCATCAGAAACGTGAAATCGTCCGGCAGGAACGCGATCATGTCGCGTATGAACGTCTCCAGCCCGCCCACTTTCGCGCTGCGGGGA
>CAZZPH010000164.1:0-6143 GCA_964655725.1 uncultured Hyphomicrobium sp. | reverse complement strand
CGGCCTGCAGTACACCTTCCAGCCCTGGTCGGGCGGCTATGCGCGCGTTCTGGCGGGCCAGAGCTTCCATCTTAAGGGCGATAACCCCTACGAGAACCGGTCGATCGAGTGCGATCGCGATGGCAATGGGGTTATTACGCCCAACGAGATCATCGTCGCACCGGGCGTGGACGACAATTGCAATGCGATCTTCTCGCGCTTCTCGGGGCTCGAAACCGACAGTTCGGATTATGTCCTGGGCGTCTATCTGGCACCAACAGATAGCTTCCGGCTGATCTCTCAGACGCGCTTGGATGACAGCACCTTTAATCTGAGGCGCGAGGATCTGTCACTGGTGACGAACTATGGGCCATTCTCCGCGCGGGCGACTTACAGCTACCGCTTCGCCGATCCGGAACTGGACGACAAGACGGATCAGCAGGACGTCAGTGCTCGCCTCGGGCTGCGCCTGACGGATCGCTGGTCGCTGCTGGGTGGCCTGCGCTACGACATCGACGAGGGGCGCCGGCTGACCGACAGTCTTGAAATCCGCTACCACGACGACTGCTTCCTGCTCAGCGTGACCTACGATGAGCACTTCATCGTCGACAAGAACCGTGACATCGACCCCGACCGAACCTTGATGTTCCGCGTCGAGTTCAAGCACCTGGGTGGCTTTAACTATAAGAGCGACGTGCTCGACCACATTATGGGCGACCAGCAGCCCCCAGGCGGCGGGTGATCGGTCTAGCCCAAGTGGCAAACGTGGGGGCACGCTCCTGGCGCCTTGCCATGCCAGCGCCACGGTTGCGGTGGATAAGCCCAGCAAGGCAATAAGCCGAAGGCTAGGAATTCACTCGCGAATCGGGCCGTTGTTGGACACTGCCGCCCGGGAGGGTGAGCAGTCCGCCCCTGGAGATCGATGGAAAGTCTGGTGACAATAGGCACGCTTACAATCGCGATCGGAGCATCCAAAGCCGGCAGGCGTGCGATGGCCATCGTAGTTGTTGGCCTCGCCGCCGGACTGAACGCCGGCTGGGCCATCGCGCAGGAGGGCATCACGACGACGGTGCCCCCCTCACCGCAGCGTCAGTTGCCCGAGATCGTCGTGCCGACCGAACCCGCTCCAGACGCCGCCGCACCAAAGAAACCCGCCGCAAAACCTTCCACGGGTGGTGCACCGGCGAAATCCGCAGCGATCGATCCCTCCGGCGAGGGAGCGCCCGGCAAAGTCAAGGGCGCGGGCCAGTCGATCTTGGTGCTCGTCAACGACGAGCCGATTACCGCCTACGAAGTCACCCAGCGCCAGCGCCTCATGGGAATGGGCAATTCCAATATCGGTGCAAAGGCACAATCGAATTTTCAAGCTCTCATCAAGTCGCCAGCGACGTCTGAGCGGCTGAAGGCCATACTCAACGAGACGGTCAAGGCCAATCCCGGCAAATCACGCGACGAGATCATCGCCATCTTCGAACGCCGTAAGCAGGATTTCGCCAAAAACCTGCAGCAGCGCGCGGTGGAGCAGGCGCGCCAGAGCGTGATGCCCGGCCTGCGCAAAGAGGCCCTCGACGAACTCATCGACGAGCGCCTCAAGCTGCAGGAAGCCAAGCGGCTCAACGTCGTCGTCGGCGAAGAGGAGATCGACCGGATCATGTCCTCGATCGCCGAAAAGAACAAAATGTCGGGGGCCGAGTTCGCAACCCACCTTAAGAAGATGGGTGCCGATCCCAATGTGATGCGCGAGCGCTTCAAGGCCAATATGTCCTGGCAGGAGGTCGTGCGGCGGCGGTTCGGTCATCAGATCGCGGTCACCGAGCGCGACGTCGACCGCTTTGTGGAGCGCGATCCGGGAGCGGCTGAGGAAAGCACAGAGCTGCAGATCCAGCGCATCACACTCCCTATACCTGCGCAGATTGATCAGAAGCTGCTGGCCCAGCGCATGGCGGAAGCCGAAGCACTCGTGCGCAACAGCCAGGGATGCGCGGGCATGCCGGCTCAGGCAGCAGCCGTTGCAGGAGCGAGGTTCGAGAATCTCGGACCACGTGCGGCCGGAACGATCGCGGAGCCGACACGCAGCCTGCTGCTGAATGCCCGCGATGGTGAACTCGTGCCGCCGAGCGTTGGCCCTGGCGGTGTGGAAGTCTGGGCCGTATGCAGCCGCAAGACGGTGGCCGCCGATCTTGAGCGTCGCCAGAGCGCCCAGGCCGAATTGCGTCAGAAGGAGTTCGAGGTGCTGGCCCGCAAGCACCTCAAGGATCTGCGTCAGGATGCGGCGATCGAGTATCGCTGATGGAAACACCGTGTGCTTTGGGCGCAGCGCACCCCCTGGCCCTCACGATGGGCGATCCTGCCGGCATTGGTCCTGAAATCACACTGCGCGCGTGGACCATGCGCTCAAGCGCTGATCTTCATCCCTTCGCTGTTTACGCATGCCCGGTGACGCTGCGCGAGCGGGCTCGCCGCATGGGGTTCGATGTTCCGGTTGTAGAGATCGCAAGCCCCGGAGAGGCTGTCACGGCGTTTGCTACAGCGCTTCCCGTCATCGCAAATCCTGTTGCATTGCGCGTCGAGCCGGGCCGGCCGGCTCCCGCCAACGCCATGGCAACGATCGGCGCCATTGAGGCCGCCACGCGCGCCGTGGTCGCTGGTGAAGCCCTCGCAATCGTGACCAACCCAATCGCCAAATCGGTGCTTTACGGTGCAGGCTTCGAGCACCCGGGCCACACGGAATTTCTGGCAGCACTCGCCCGCATACTTGTTCCGGGCGCACATCACCATCCCGTCATGATGCTCGCATCAGATCTGCTGCGCGTCGTTCCGGTCACCATCCATATCCCATTGAGCGAGGTGCCACGGTCTCTGACGCGCCGTCTGATCGTCGAGACCATCCGGATCACCCACGCCGCGCTGCGCCAGGATTTTGGAATTGCTGCGCCGCGCATCGCCGTTTCTGGGCTCAATCCTCATGCAGGCGAAGGCGGAGCACTGGGACGTGAGGACGCCGACCTGATTGCGCCGGCCATCCAGACCCTGCTCTCCGATGGCGTCGACGTGCGGGGGCCACTGCCCGCCGACACGATGTTCCATGCACGCGCGCGCGCAACCTATGATGTTGCGGTATGCATGTACCATGATCAGGCGCTGATCCCGCTGAAGACGCTCGCGTTCGAGAGCGGGGTGAACGTGACGCTGGGGTTGCCGTTCGTACGCACATCGCCCGATCATGGAACAGCCTTTGATATTGCCGATGAGTGCAGGGCCGATCCCACGAGTCTTCTTGCTGCGCTGCGCATGGCCTCACAATTCGCCGGACGGCGTCACCTGGACCGCGCGCCGTCATGAGCGCAGCGCCAGGCTCGCCACATGGCGGTCCGCTGGATGGGGACGGCTTGCCGCCCCTGCGCGAGGTGATCCGCAGGCACGACCTGACGCCGCGCAAGGGGCTCAGTCAGAATTTCATTCTCGATCTCAATCTGACACGCCGCATTGCCCGGCTGGCATTCCCCCTCGATGGGCGCACGATCCTTGAGGTCGGACCGGGACCTGGCGGCCTGACACGCGCTCTTCTCATGGAGGGTGCTGGTCATGTCGTCGCCATCGAGCGCGATCCGCGATGCCTGGCCGCCCTCGACGAGATTGCAGCCGCCTATCCCGGCCGTCTCAGTGTCCATTCCGGAGATGCACTGGACGCCGATTGGCCCTCACTTCTAGGGCCTCGGCCTGTCAGCCCCGCCATCGTCGCCAACCTGCCGTATGCCATCGCGACGGAGTTGCTGATCCAGTGGCTGGAAACGGCGCCTTGGCCGCCCTGGTGGCACCAGATGACATTGATGTTCCAGAAGGAGGTTGCCGAACGCATCGTCGCCGCGCCTGGCTCCAAAACGTACGGCCGTCTTGCCGTGATTGCACAATGGCGCGCGCAGCCAAAAATTGCGATGACGCTGCAGCCCGCCGCATTTACACCGCCGCCTAAAGTCGCCTCAGCAGTTGTCACCTTCACGCCGATTGCCGACCCTCAACCCTCCTGCAGCGTTGTAACGCTGGGGCGCGTCACGGCCGCCGCCTTTGGTCAGCGCCGCAAAATGCTGCGCCAGAGTTTGAAAACCCTAACGCCGTTTGCGGACATCCTGCTCAGCGAAGCTGGCATCCCGGGACACTTGCGCGCAGAGGACCTGGCCGTCAGTGATTTCGCCCGTCTGGCCGCCATCATGGACCGCCGTTCGCAGAGCGTGTCACAGCCCTGATTGGAGATCACGCACGAAGCGCGACAGGCCTGACAAACGGTCCCGTCTCACTCGTTCCGCGGTCAGTATGGCGCGCAATCGCGCGATACTGGCGTCAAGGTCGGAATTTACGATGACATAATCGTACTCGGCCCAGTGGCTGATTTCCGCGGCAGCCTCGGCCATCCGCTTGGCGACCACCTCGGGGGGATCCTGCGCGCGCTGCTCCAGACGCAGACGCAACGCGGCCGCGGATGGCGGAAGAATAAAAACGCGCACCAAATCCCCTGCCATCGTCTCGGACAGCTGCTGGGCGCCTTGCCAGTCGATATCGAAGAGCATGTCGCGCCCGCTGGCGATCGCCTCCTCCACCGGCGCGCGAGGGGTGCCATAGAAATTACCGAACACGCTCGCCCATTCGAGAAGTTCGCCGTTGTCGCGCATATAACGGAACTGCGTATCGTCGACAAATACGTAGTCTTTCCCGTCGACCTCTGCCGGACGGCGTTTGCGCGTTGTGAGTGAGACAGACAACGAGATGCCCTCATCGCCGGCAAGCAACGCCCGCGACAGCGTCGTCTTACCCGCGCCCGACGGCGACGACAGCACAAGCAGCACGCCACGGCGCGCAATCGAAAGTATCGAAGCCTGGTCTTCGCTATTCAATGTTCTGTACCTGCTCGCGCAATTGATCAATGACGGCCTTCAGTGCAAGACCTGTCTCTGCCGTGGCGACATCAATCGCCTTGGAGGTTAGTGTATTGGCTTCCCGGTTGAACTCCTGCGCCAGAAAATCGAGCTTTCGCCCGACTGGCTCGCCCTCCTCCAGCATGGAACGGGCAGAGCGCACGTGGGCTTCCAGACGGCGGATCTCCTCCTCGACATCGGCACGCGTCGCAATCAGAACAGCCTCCTGGTGAAGCCGCGCGGGATCGAGCGCAGCACCCGTCTCCAGCAGGCGGCGCACCTGCTCCTCAAGCCGCGCACGGATCGCCGCAGCGGTGCGTCCTGGCGCATTCTCCGCGTGCGCCACCAACCGTTCGATCTCGGCGAGTTGCGCGCCGATGGCGCCAGCGAGCCGCCCGCCTTCCTCACACCGGGCCGTCACCAGGTCCCCCAGCACCCGGTCCAAGCTCTCCATGATGGCCGCATTCAATGCAGCCTGGGCCGCTTTATCGGGCACCGCTTCGACGACGTCGATAACCCCGCGCACGGCCAGCAACCCGTCGGCGCTGGGGGCACTGGCCCCCGACATCGCGCGCACCGCTTCGGCGGCTTTGACCACTTCGGCCAGAGCCAATTCGTTCAGGCGAACGGAGACAGCTGGTGTGTCGCGTTGCACATTGAGATTGAGTGTCACAGAGCCCCGCGTCACGTGACGCTGAGCCCGTTCGCGCACATGGGGTTCCAGGTGCTCCAGGCCCTGGGGCAGCCGGGTGCGAACATCGAGACCACGGCCATTGACGCTCCGCGCCTCCCAGTACCAGCGTGTATCCAAGAGCGCGCCATCGGCCCTGGCAAATCCCGTCATGCTTCGGAGGGCCATCTGCGATTACTATCCTGGATATCGTTCAGTAGGAGGGCTGGAAGCTGCCCGAGGTACTGCGCTGGCGTCGTGTGCTCCCCTGCCTCGTGGGACGGGCAGAGCAGGCGTAGCGGAAAGCGGCCACGAGACACGCCACGTCGTCTCACGACGTCACGCGGTGACCGGCCACCGGGCACGCAACACTAGCGGTATGATCCACCAACGCCAAGCCCACGTCCAGGCAGGCTCCACAACATCGCGGCACACACCGTGCCCGTCAATTGCGTGGCTTGCGGACCGGCAGCGGGATGGTCGCCGAGGCAGCTTTGGGTGGGGCGGCTGCGGAGGCCGGCGTATCCGAGTTCGACTGTTGCACGGCCTGGAGCGCCGTGACGGGTTCGCCCGGCGCTGCGCCG
>CAZZPH010000163.1:0-6172 GCA_964655725.1 uncultured Hyphomicrobium sp. | reverse complement strand
TCCGTCCGGATCGCACCGGCCACGCGTTCGTCCTCGAGCGCCTGGGGATTGGCTGTCGATGCCGAATGCTCGGCCAGAGTGATGGGTTTCTCACGCGCGATCCAGTGATGCACCTTTTCGTAGCCCTCAAAACACAGATAGAGAGCCCCGAGCATCAGGAGCGGTGTGATGGCCTCGGGCAGAAAAGCCGTCAGCAGCATCGCGACCGGCAGCAGGATCAGCATCTTATTTTTGAGGGAGCCCACAGCGATACGGCGGATAATCGGCAATTCGCGCTCGGCGGCCAATCCCGTGACATACCTCGGCGTGACGGCGGCATCATCGACCACAACGCCGGCGGCCTTCGTGCCGGCCTTGACACTGTGGGCGACGATATCGTCGAGACTGGCCGCGGCGAGCTTTGCAAGCGCCGCAACATCGTCCAGCAAAGCCAAAAGGCCGCTCATGTTCCCGTTCCCTCCGAACCGCGCCCTCTCGTCCCGGGTCGCGCTGGCCGCTCCCTTATTGTCCGCTCCGGTGTCTGATCGCAAGCGCCGTGGTCTCGCTTCCTGGCGGTCTCCATGTTAGGACGGCCGTGCGGTAAGGCGAGACCGCGACGGCGAACGTAGGTCGCCCGATCGCGGCGTGTGCCCACCGCCTTGGTTTGGATAACCAATCCGGGTTCGACTCCCATCGGGGCGTTCTTCCGGGGCCAGCCGCAAGGCAGCCCGCCGGCGCACCATGCGGGAGGCTCGCCAGAGACCTCCCCCGTGCTCCGGCAGCGGTCCAGGAAGGGCGTTTCCGCACCCGTTCCCCGGCGAAAAGGGCTCCGTCATGGCCGAAGTGCCAAACATCCTACTGCTTCTCATCACGCTCGGCGTTTTCGTCGCCGCGTTGCTCCTATGGCAGCAGCTGAAAAACCTGGGCCTTTCTCAGACGGTTGGCGAAGGTGAGCGCGGGCTCGTCTACCAGCACGGACGCTTCGTCCAAGAGGTCGGCCCGGGACGCCACTGGTTGGTCTTTGGCCGCAAGCTGGTGCGTATATCGATGAAAGAGAACGTATTTTCCGTGGCCAACCAGGAGGTCCTGAGTGCCGACCGGATGCCGGTGAAGGCGACAGCGCTTGTCACATACCGGATCACCCATCCCCGCACGGCCGCGGAGAAGGCCGAGGGCGGACATTTCAATCCCGTCTACTACGTGTCCCAGTTGGCGCTGCGCGACGTGATGGCCGAACTGCCGCTGGAAGAGCTGATTGACGCCCGCACCCGCCTCGACACTCCGCTCACCGAGCGTGCCCGTGAGGGATTTGCTGCAAACGGCTGCGAGCTCATTTCGATGCAGGTGCGCGACGTGATCCTGCCCGCCGAAGTGCGCCGCCTCGCAACAGACGTCACGCGGGCCAAGCTCGAAGCGGCCGCCAACCTGGAGCGCGCGCGTGGGGAGCAAGCGGCGTTGCGGCTCCTCAACAACGCCGCGCGCCTTCTTAAGGGCAACCCCGAGCTCATGAACCTGCGCATCCTGCAAACGCTCTCAACCGCACCGGGTAAGCCTGCCCCGACGATTATTCTCGGCCAGGCACCCGGAATCGTTCCAACCGGGGGGCCATCCCCGGCAACGGACACGCAGACATCTGACGGAGCCTAGCCCGGGGCCGGTCAGGCAGGTCGCAGCGCTGAGTTACCAAACGCGATCAGAGCACGCGATCGGCCCCGCGCGAGCAGCGTCACAGTGATGAAATCGCGAGGGCCAGAGACGGCCCGAGAAGGCCAAGGCTAACGCGGTCCGATCCAACACTGTGCAACAGGTTGGCGACACGAAAACCTCGCAAATTGCGGGCCTGTGATCGTTCGTTACCACCAGCCCTGTTGGACGGGCTTCTTCCGGTCGCGCTGCTGCTTCTTGTTCGGTTTGCGTTGCGGTCTGGGTTCATCGAGGTAACTGAACCCGAAGAAGCCACCGGTGTTCCACGACGGAGGGCGGCTTGCCACGGGGGCTGGGACAAGCACCGGAGGCGTGACCGTTGGACGGCGCGTTTTGAATCCGCCCTGAGGCTGATTGCTCAGAACCGTTACAAATTCGGTTCGGTAGTTTGTCTCTTTGCTCAACGGTTCATCGGATACGACGATCGACGATCGCGGGAGGGTGCCTGGTGCAATGCGATCGAGCACATCCTGCGGGATGGTGATGCGATCAAGGGCGCTCGTGGCCTCATCAGCGCTGTCAATCGTTACGGCGCTCCAGCGCAGGCCGGTTCCATTCTCGGCCATGGCCGTAAAGATGTGCGTCCCAATCGGCCGGTCAGGATCGCGGATGGTGACGGGAGCTTCGATCGAGAAATCATAAACCTGGCCGCCATCCGGCCACGGCTTACGGGTGTTGCGCCGCACGTACATCATCTCGGTCGCGCGGCTGATGTAGACGGATACGGGCTCCAGGGCGAGTTTTGCATCCTTGGCCGCTTTGGCGGTTTCGCTCACTCTCCGCGCTGCAGCCTCCGCCGCATCCCGGGCAGCAGCCTCAGCTTCGATCACGGCCTTTGCTTCGTCCCGCGCTCGTTCCAGGCGTTCCAACGCTTCGGAAGCTTTTTCGTCCGCCTTACGCCAGCGCTCCTTGACCTTCTCCCTTTCCTCGTCGGTCTTTGAACGATCGAGAGCCTTCTCGGCCTTTACCAGATCAGCATCCGCCGCCGCGGCACTGCGCTCAAGCTTGCGGAGAGACGCCTTTAACGTTGCAGCCTCGCGGGCGGCAGCCTTGGCGACCTTTTTGGCTTCTGCCGCCGCCTTCACGGCCTCTTCAGCCTCCCGCGTCAGCCTCTCGGCGCGTTCCGGCGCAGCCGCAACAGTCTCTGCGTCGGGGACCAGGAGAGCGGCATGAGAGATCTCGACCGGATCGGCATCGTCGGGCGACACGATCACCCGCATCCCCATCTGAGTTTTGTCAAACAACGTTCTCGCGAACGCGAACGGCAATCGCACGCAGCCCTTCGAAGCGGGATAGCCCGGCAACGGGCCACCGTGGATGGCGATCCCGTTCCAGGTCAGGCGTTGCATGTGGGGCATGTGGGCATCGTCGTAGAGGTTCGAGCGGTGGTCGGCCTTTTTCTCGACAATGGCGAAAATGCCCGCAGGTGTTTCCCGGCCTCTCATACCTGTCGATACCGGTGCACGCAGGATCCAGCCGTCGGCATCGTAGAACGTGATCTGCTGGGACTTGATGGACACAATCCCCATAATTGGCTCGCCGGCATCACGCGGGGCCGCTGCAGCACTGACACGCTCCGGACGCGCCTCTCGGGCCTGAGTATCACTGAGAAGTATCACCGACGCGGAGAGGACAGTGAGCACGAAGATGCCAGGACGCCTTAAACCCAAGAAAATGGATCGTGCCGTTGAACTCAGAACCGCCATGCCGTGCCCCTGTCGAAACGCTGTCACGCCTCCTTCGATAACCGATCTTCCGCCAGCTTCCAACACACTCGACCTGCCGAGCGACACATTCCCCGCTCCCCACGCCTATGTCTCCCGGCATCATGCCCCCAGGTGTGCATCTCAAGGGCCCATGCGCACAGTCCTGCCAGTGCAAATGCCACCGTGCTTCGACACAACACTCTGCCAGCTATTGTTCGGCCGGTGCGGGGTCACTGGCGAGAGGGGCTGGTCCCGTGTTAACCGCCAGGCCTTCGATGCGCCAGCGCCCGTCAACAGGGACAAAAGCCATGGAGAACTCGATGCGCAACGGCACCGTCGGATAGTAACCCGAAAAGGTCAGCGCCCCTTGGGAATTGAAAGCCGGACCGTCTGTCAATTGAGGTGTCAGGACGAGCACGGGTGACATATCGACATTTTGCGACCTCAAGGCAGAAAAGGCATCCGATAGCGCCGCCGGGTTGTGGCGGGCCTGCAAAGCGGGCGAGCCCAAGCCGTGCAGGACCGTATAGTTGCCGGTAAAGTTTGCCTGGTTGAGCGCAACGAGCGTCGTGCGCACCAGCATCAGCAGTATTTCTGGAGTCGGAATGGCGGGCTCAGGCGCGTGCGCTTGGGTGGGATGTGCGCCCTCGTCTGACCTCAAAGGCGTCGCGAATGCCGTGAGCGCTGCAAGAAGAAGGGCAGCGGGAACCCGGCACCGGCTTGGAGCATCGAGATGTTTCGCCAAGGCAAACCCCTGCGCAACGCGCCGGCCCATTGATCAGCGGAACGGAGGCAAGTGCGCCACCCCAGGGTGCCGGCCGCGCAATGGCTACCACGCCGCCATGATCCCAACACGTCCGCCGACCTTGTTGTGGTCAAATCCCACGCCGAGACCCGCATTCAGTTGGACATGATCATCGAGCCGGAGGGCTGCCTGGGCAGCTGCGGCCTGCTTATCGTCGTAGAACCCCAAATTGGCACCCAGCGCGAAACCCTTGCCCGATGGCAAGGCAAGACCGCCCAACGCGATCGCCACGGCGATGCCCTCTGTATTGCGATCAATCTCGTCGAACGCGGAATTGATGCGCTCCGTCAGGGCGGCGTTGGAGGCTCCCAGAAAATTGTCGACATAGGCCTTTGTCGCCGCGTCCGTCGGCGCAATGGGAGTGCCGACATTCTGGATCCGGTTGCCGCCCATGCTCACGGGCGCCCCGCCAGCGACCGACACACCGCCCGCGCCTACCGCCAAAGCCGCTGTCGTCAACGTGCCTGAGTTGTTGATCGTCGTCGAGTTGATCGTCGGAGCGTTTACGGTCGTGGCGTTGACTGCGGTCGCATTGACGGTCGTGATGTTGCCCGTGGTGGCGGCCAGTGTTCCCACGCCTGAGATGTTTCCGCCCGTCATCAACGCCGTGCCATCCGTGATCGTGCCACCCTGAACCGTGCCCGACGCTGTAATGTTCGTTGCACCCGAAATCGCTCCCGCGTTCGTGATGCCACCGTTGGTGTTGTTGAGTCCGCCCGAGATGTTGGCACCACCGGCGGACACCGTTAGTCCATTGCCTACGGTTGCAGCTCCTGTCGTCGACAGCGTCGTTGTGCCGATATTGCCTGTGTTCGTGATCCCGTTGGTCGTGGTCGCTCCGGTCACCCCGAGCGTACCGCCCACGGTCTGATGACCGGAAACGTCGACGTCATCGTCGAGAACCAAGTTGCCGGCTGAGTTGGACAATGCACCCAGAAAATTCGAGGTGCCGCCAACATTGAGGTTGCCACTCGTCGTGCTGATGTTGCCGCTGCCGGTGGTGATGGCGCCGCTGGTGGAGGCGATATTGCCCGAATTCGTCGTGACGGCTCCGGTGCCAGTCGCCGAGAAGCCGGCCGTGCCCGCCGCGGTAAAGCCACCTCCATTGGTAACCGTAAGACTGGTGATCGCGGTTTGCGCCCCAGCACACGTGCTGGTGCTGTTGCCATCAAACGTGAGAGCACCCGTATTCGATACACATACGGTCCGCAGCGCTGGAGCGGACGGGGTCACTGTGACCTGCGCATCCGCCACCCCGGGCAGCGCCCAAAGAATAAAGCATAGGGTTGCTGTTCTCAGCCTCAGGCTTGGCAAGCCCCGTTTGGCTAGAGCGACACGGGCCGGAACCTCGTTTCTGGCTGCTGTTAACTTGGGCATTGTCGCAATCCTTCGATCGATCTGCGCACGTCCCGCGTACACGGACAACCGCTGAAGGGTATCTGATTCGTTAACGATGCGCGCTCAGATTCTATCTGTAGTTGCAGAAGAGTCTGGCGGGCGCAGAGTGCCCCGGCTGCGCTGCCGTCTGCAGGATCGAGGTGAGGCGAGGAACCCGTGAGGCTCGGCGTCCCTTGGCAATCCTCCCGAAACGTGTATAAAGCGCGCCGTCACCCGCTCCGGTTGGAGGCTGAACGGGGGCCTCGATCCTATGGCGATTTGGCCCGGTGATCGGGGAGGGGCTATGGCCCTGCCCCCCAGTGTCTTCACTCTCTCGGGTTCCTGTTGGCCCTTCGTCCAGGTCCAGCAGAGGCTTTGCGCCGGAGGGATGATCGCGGAGGGCTGCTTGCCCAACCGCGAAACACATTCGAATGAGGAAGGGCTGAAGCATGCCGCTCTACGAGCATGTCTTCCTGGCGCGCCAGGATATTTCCAACCAGCAGGTCGAGGATCTCACCAAGACCTTCACTGGCATCATCACGGAAGGTGGCGGCACCGTCACCAAATCCGAATACTGGGGCCTCAAGGGCCTGGCCTACAA
>CAZZPH010000162.1:0-6242 GCA_964655725.1 uncultured Hyphomicrobium sp. | reverse complement strand
CTGCAGCACATCCCGACGGGTCTGTTTGCTCTGTATAACTTCGGCACGCTCGACGTCGAAGGCCTGAATGCAGATATCGACACGCACTACGTCAAGGCTGGGCTGCGCACGAAGTTGAACCACCTCGGCGCCACGGTGTTCTACGGCGAATACCTCAACGGCCAGGACGGCGGTTTCAATGCTGACTCCGAGCTCGAGATCTTCGGCCTGGGCATCGTGCAGGAAGTGGACGCAGCCGCCATGTCGGTTTGGCTGAAGTACCGCAACCAGAGCTACGAAGATGCGGTTGAGAACGACGTCGACGACTTCAACTACGTCGGTGTCGGCGCTCTGATCAACTTCTAAGCGATCAGAACTCCCATCTGGTTGAAGGTCGCCCGGCAACGGGCGGCCTTCTTCCTTTTCCGGTTGCCGAGGTCAGGCATCGATAGTTGGGCGGGGTCAGACCCCTTTCGGGGTCTGACCCCATATTTGATTCCCATCCCGACCCTTTTCCAGCCGTTCGCGAAGGCCTTGGGTTGGGTTCGGCAATGGTCTAGTGTCCGTCCCGACCGCACCTGCCGGCTGAATGGCGGATGAACCATCCGCTCAAGACCGGTTCAGGCGCTCCGTGGGACAAGCTCCGCCATACCGCCGTCACCGGAGCATCCCATATGACCAGCGCGTGTCTCATGATCGAGGAGGGTTTCCAGATGTCCGAGCAGTCCGTCCGTGCCAAACGCTCGTCGGGTGGCGAATTCGACCGGCTGATTTCATTTTTGAAGTACGGGGCGTTCGTCGTCACCATCCTGGGCGCGATCCCCACCGCGATCACGGCCTATCACGCTTGGACGTTCGGCGTGCCCTTCAGCCAGGTGCCGACCCGCCTCGCTCAGTACGATCTATGGGTGAAGAACATCGACTGCCAGATCGAATACAAAGCGCTCTCGACGGCGGAAGGAACACAAGTCTATGTGGGCGCCTGCCCCAAGACCGGCGATATTGCTCTGAAGCTGGCCTCTTCGGATGGCAAGGCCGCCTATCAGTGGATCGCCTACAATGAATTGCAAAAGCCCGGCGAGCCGGCTGCCAGCGCCGGCTTTCTGGATCTCCTGATCTCAGCGGCGCGAGCTGATAGCAAGAACCAGTCGTTCAAAGTGGCCCAGGGCTTCCAGGTCGTCTGCCAGTCGATCCAGGGCAAGGATGTGGTGCGGATCGTCAACGAGAACGGCAAGTGCTTCCGCGAGGTGTTCTCACCCATCCGAGGATCGGTCGATAAGCGCGAAGAAGTGCCGTGCGACACCCCCTGCCCGTGATGTCAGGCGTCACGAAACCCGGCGAGCAAGAATTTCGGGGGCGGTCCATGCGGACCGCCCCCTTTCTCTGATCAAAGAACTTGAGTGCTTACTTTGCACAGGTCAGGCAGCTGCCATCGGAGTCGATGGTGTCACCCGTCTTGGCCCACCATGAGAAGTTCCAGGGGCCCGTCACACCACAGTGCTGATCGCACTCGTTCTTGAATGTCATGGACTTGCCGGCGGCGATCTTGTGCACGGTTTCCTTGTCGCCCACGTCGAGGCCGATCTGAAGCTCCGCATCGCTCTTGTTGTTGATGGTCAGAGCGCTGGCGGCCGTGGCGCTACCGAGGGCGATGGCCGTGGCCAGGACAATGTGCTTGAACATGAGGGGGTCTCCTATCCCATGGATTGTTATGCCGTTGCCGGCGGTGAGGCGAACAGGGTCGCCGGGCAAAACGATCCTCTCCGCGCCCGAGCCTTTCACAGCTCCGGCGCGACGCGACTTACTATGTTGTATCGTTTCGCTTGTGCTTGATGTGGGAACTGATGGCCACGCGGCAACCCACGGGCAGATCAAATCGAATTCAAACGAATTTGAACAGCGTGGTTGGGCTGAATCAATGTGTTGGGAGGAATTACCGACATGTCGCAGAGCTGTTGCGATGACGCCTGCGACCGTCGCGCGGATCGTGCGTCGGCCCCGTGACCTCAATCACCGTGATTGGTGACGGCGACGAACGTGTCGTCCTTCTGACAGCGCCGCTCGTGCATCAGGAAATCGTAGTACCCGCAGCGCCCGGCTCCAGGATAGCTGCGGCACGTCGCAGGACGGGCCTTGTAGATCGTGCAGCGCCGCTCGGTGGTATCGAAGAACCGGCAGATACGACCGTAAATCGGATCCTTCTTGCGCCGCATGGCATACTTGTGGCCGTGCGCTTCCTTGGTGAACCGCTTGCGTGCGGCCTCATAGGTCAGGCCGTGATGGCGTGCGAGCCGCTCCACGTCCCGCTTGGTCAGCGGGATGACGGGATAGGAGCAGCAGTAGCCGGGACAATTGAGGCAGTTGTATTGTGCAGCCATGCGTATGACGTCGAACCTCGAGTGCGCCTGCCCAACCGGATCCAAGACACGGTCTGCAGCGGAACCTTCCGATTAGAGCAAGTTTTCAGCCCGTCAAGGGCGCCATTCCGATGCAGGCCCGCCGGGACCGGCCGGACCCGAGGTAACGTTAGGATTTTCTCCCAGGCAACGTGCGATGTGCCTCCTCATGGCACAACCCGCCGGACAGACTTCGCCGTGCCGTGTCCCGCGTGCCACAGTTTTTCCGCTAAGGTCTGGCCGATAGCCCGTCTGAGTATCCCGTCAGGATCCCCCATGTCCGATCAATCGAGCCCACCCCAAGACGGCGAAGCGCCGGTCAATCCCTACAGCCTCTTGGAGGCCGTCAATAACTCCTCGGACACGGCCCATACCGGGTGGCTGATCTTTCTGGCGATCATGACCTACTTCATGATCGCGGTCGCCGGTGTCACACATACCGACCTGTTGCTGCGCACGCCGGTCTCCCTGCCCGTCCTGCAAGTTGATATTCAGCTGGCCCAGTTCTTTCAGTTCGCACCCGTCGTTCTGGTGTTGCTGCACATGGGGCTCATTTCTCAGCTGACGCTGCTCGCCCGTGAGACCTTGGAGTTCGACCGGGCGGTGCGTCTCTTGGAAATGGGAAGCAAACGCACCCACCCCCTGCGCCTGGAGCTCAACAACTTCTTCTTTGTTCAGGCCATCGCCGGGCCGCACCGCAGCTCGGTCATGAGCATGTTCCTGCACGGCATGTCGTGGCTGACACTCGTCATCCTGCCGGTGATTCTGATCCTGTTCATCCAGCTGACCTTCCTGCCCTATCACGACGTCACGATCACCTGGACGCATCGCATGGCGCTGCTGGTCGACATCGTTCTTCTGGTCACCATCGGGATATTTCTGACGCGCTCTGAGACCTCGTTCTTCGAAGCGTTCGTGCGCTCCTCCTCGGCCCACCCCTTCACATTCGCCCTGACGGCCCTGGTGCTCGCTGGCGTCGGGGCATTCTCGATGTTTTTTGCAACAGTACCGGGGGAACGTCTCGACCGTCTGGCCCAGCGGACGCTGGGCACATCCAGTGCAGCAGAGCACGGCGCGGCCAATCCCTATGTCAGCGGTTTCGTGCTCCCGTTCTTCGGGGGTGGAGGTGACGACGCGCTGTTTGGCATTTTCCGGCGCAACCTCGTCGTCACTGATGCAGACCTATCGCGCGCAAGGAACGGCGCCGAAGATGCGAGCCTCGCCTTGCGCAACCGCGATCTGCGCTTCGCCCGTCTCGACCGATCCACTCTTCAAGGCGTCGACTTCACCGGCTCCGACCTGGAAGGGGCGAGTTTTGTCGGGGCCGATCTGACCGGCGCCCGGTTGCAATGTGCCGACCTGACCGAACTCCTTCTGTCCGCCGACCGTGAAACGGCGCGATGCGTGCGGGCGCCCCGCTCCAGCTTCAAACGCGCTCAGCTCTCGGGGTCGGATCTCAGTGGTATCGATCTGACAGGGGCCAATCTTGAGGAAGCAAAAGCCGAAGGCGCCGTATTCACATATGCCATCCTGACGGGCGCCAATCTCTCCAGTGCCGTCCTCGACAAGTCCGATCTGACAGGCGGCGTCAAGGCGCAAGGGGCCGACTTTCTGATCGCGTCACTCCAGGGCGCTGACCTGACGGGTGCGCAGCTGCAGTTCGCAGATCTCTCGTCTGCCGCGCTCCAGGGCGCGCTGCTCAATTATGCCCAGCTCCAGGGAGCCAACCTGACCGATGCCGATCTGGAGGCCGCAAGCATCGTGCAAGCGCGGCTTCAAGGAGCCGATCTCACCGGAACACGGATCGCCGCCACGGATTTCCGCGGCACGATGATTTGGCTCACACAACCTCCTCAAAGCGATCCCACCGGCTTGTCGGACTTTACCGAAGTGGCAGTGCGTGTGCTGGAACCCGCCGACAAGGAAACGCTGCGACGGATACTCGATCATGTCCCCAATCCTGGGGCTCGTGTGCGAGGGGCATCGGTCATTCAGGCCATCAGCGATGAGCAAGCGGCCAAGGACTGGACTTCGGGAACGGGAGCTGGGAAGTGGCGCGCATTCCGAGAGCCCGCCTCATCGCTTGGAGCTACCGCACCCAACCACTCGGCTCAGCTCAATGATTTCCTGGCTCGGACAATGTGCAAGCCGCGTTGGTCGAATGGTGCCGTCGCGACCGGTATCGCGCGCCGGGCGCAATCCCACGGCTTCCGCGGCGACATGGTCTACATTTATGACCGCCTGAAGTCGCCCAATTGCCCGGCCGCGAAAACCGTGTTGCCACAGGTGTACGAGGCCTTCTCGTTTGCCGCCGACGTCGCCCGCAGCGACTGAAACTCTTGATCGGTCCCGAAGCTCAACGGGGCTGGCGTTCCGGCGACTGGGCTTCCATCAGAATGTCCAGAACGTAAAGGCGCAGATCGGCAACGCCGATGCGGCAATACCCCGTGAAGGTCAGTGGCGGTCCGTCTGCGGGATAGGCACGGCCCTCCTCCCCGCATTTGGTGTAGCTCGCGCCCGGCACCAGCGGCCGGCAATCACGCATCGCCAACAGGCGGGCGGCCTCCGGATCCTCGCCCGCTGTATGCCCGACCACGAACAAAAGACTGCGGTAATCTATGCAGCCGACTTCATGGTGCCGCGTGCCATGTTCTGAGCGCGGCGTATAGCGCTCGTCGCCAGCGGCAGACACACTACTAAGCCCAGCGACTGCGAAGCTCCACATCAGCACCACCGGCATCACTAAGGCCGCTGGCCATCGCGTGACGCGAGCACAGCACAGGTCATTCGACATGTTTCCTCCAACTTCTCAGGGGAACAAACGCGATTTGAGACCCTGCGGATTGCCGGCCCCACCATGCCCTCGCTGCGGTGACCTGCGGCAACGGGGCGTTTGTGACTTGCATCGACAGCATTCTTGGTGTACCGAACAAAGGAAGAACATGCCGGGATGTGTTGATGGCCATTCAAGCGCGATGTTGGAGCATATGGGCGACCGCGATCCGCGCATGACCCGACCACGCAACAGCCGGGGTCATGAAACTGGTGGACAAACGTAAGGTTCGATTTCTTCCCCGTGCCCACGCGGCGATACCTTGATGAACCCGCGATTCCCGTTCTGTGGGTTCGAGGTCCCATGACGGGAACTTCCGATTGTTGCGTCAGGTCGGCTGACCGTAGCCGGGCAGGGATAAAAGAAGGAGTTCTGCTATGGCCGGTTCGGTCAATAAGGTGATCCTCGTCGGCAACGTCGGCAAGGATCCTGAAATCCGCCGCACGCAGGATGGACGCCCCATTGCCAACCTGTCTCTCGCTACCAGCGAAAGCTGGCGCGACAAGGCCACAGGCGAGCGTAAAGAAAAAACCGAATGGCATCGCGTCGTCGTCTTCAGCGAGCCCCTCTGCAAGGTCGTGGAGCAGTATGTCCGCAAGGGGTCTAAACTCTACATCGAAGGCCAGCTGCAGACCCGCAAGTGGACCGATCAATCAGGTGCGGAGAAGTATTCCACCGAGGTCGTACTCCAAGGCTTCAACGGAACGCTGACGATGCTCGACGGGCGTCAAGGTGCCGGCGGGATGCAGGAGAGCGGTCAGGCCGATTACGGCGCCGACAGCGGTGGATTTGGCGGATCGTCAGGCAGCTACACTGAGCCCAAGCGCGGATCCAAGAGTGCCTCGAAAACGTTCGATTCCTCGCTCGATGACGAGATCCCCTTCTGAGTTGGGAGTGCGCGGCGATGCGTTGGCTTGCAACACGGCGATCAAACTGGAGCGTGTCATTGTGCTTGGCGATGGCGCTCACTGCCGCGTCAGGACGATGGGAGCAGGCAGCCTCGGGTGCTGGCGATAATCCGGCCCTGCGCGTGA
>CAZZPH010000161.1:0-6328 GCA_964655725.1 uncultured Hyphomicrobium sp. | reverse complement strand
GCCAGGGCTCCAAGCACCGGGGCGCGGGACTTGGCCTCTCGATCGTGAGGAGCCTTGCGGAATTGCACGGCGGAGAGGTCAATCTCGAGAGCAAGCCTGGAATTGGAACGCGGGTCACGGTACGCTTGCCCGAGCGGCCCGCAGGGGCGGTTCTCATCGATCAAGAGGCGTCCTCAGCACTCCCGCATGATGACAACATGGCACCTCCGGCTGGCTGACGAAGTCCGGCTTTCCCGATTGGCCGAACTCGTAGCGCTGAAGATTCGCGCCGGCGACACGATTGCGCTCGCGGGCGATCTGGGCGCGGGCAAGACGACATTCGCACGCGCCCTCATACGTGCCGTCCTCGACGACGCTGGAGCCGAAGTGCCGAGCCCGACGTTCTCGCTGGCGCAGGTCTACCCATCGCAACGCCTTACCATCACGCACCTCGACCTTTACCGCCTGCAGAACGAGGACGAAGCCGACGAACTCGGCATCGACGACTTGAGATCAACGGGCGCCCTCATCATCGAATGGCCTGATCGCGCACCCGCGCTGCTTGGCCCCGACCGGCTGCACATCCTGATCACGGAAAGCGACGACGCAGACCACCGTGACATCACGCTGACCGCGGCGGGCTCGTGGCAGGACCGCCTCGCCCGGCTGATGACAATCGATGCTTTCCTGAACCAGATCCCCGAGGCGCGAATCGCACGGGTGCGCTACCTGCAAGGCGATGCCTCCGCGCGCGCCTATGCGCGGATCGTATCGCAGGCCGGATCGTGGGTGCTGATGGACTGGGTTCGCCAGCCCGACGGGCCACCGATCCGCAACGGCCTGCCCTACAGCCGGATCGCCAGATTGGCCGAAGACACCCGCGCATTCTGTGGCATTCAGGAATTGCTGGCCAGCGTCTCCATCGGCGTGCCCGCAATCTACGCCACCGACCATGACCACGGCCTGCTGCTGATCGAAGATCTCGGCGACAAGGTCTTCTCGGCCGAGATTGCCGCCGGGCGCGACATGGCCCCCCTGTGGCGCGCGGCGACCGACGTACTGATCCGCATGTCATCGCTCGACGAGCCCCACATTCAGCACTGGAATGCCAAGGCGGCCGGCAGGCACAAAGTCGCCGAATACGACTATGGAGCGCTCGAGATCGAGATCGAGCTGTTATGCGACTGGTACTGGCCGCTCACCGCTGGCCGGTCCATGCAAGAGGCCGAGCGCAAACGCTTCATGGACCTTTGGCGCCCTGTGCTGGAGCGTGTCCTCACTGCCCCGTCCCGATGCCTGACACTTCGAGACTACCACTCGCCCAATCTCATCTGGTGCGCCGATCGCGGGCGCGAAGCGGCCGACATGGTTGGCGTGATCGACTTTCAAGACGCCCTGCTCGGCCCTGCCGCATTCGATCTGGTGTCTCTCCTGCAGGATGCGCGCGTCGACGTGCCCACCGAGATCGAGGCACAATGCCTGGCGCGCTATCTGAGCCTCATGCAGGAGAAGTCCGCTCACTTTGATCGCGAAGCCTTTCTTTTCGCCTACGCAGCACTTGGCGCCCAGCGCAACACCAAGATCCTGGGGATCTTTGCCCGGCTATGGAAGCGTGACGGCAAATCCCAATATCTGCGCCACATTCCGCGGATATGGCGCTATCTGGACCGCAATCTCACCCACCCTGAGCTGGCGGGCTTGGCTGATTGGTACACGTGCAACTTTCCCGGTGACGCGCGCGCAGAGCCCTTACCCCGCCCATGATGCCACGGCCCGCCTCGTTGAGTGATCCCACCAGATAGGTTGACCCTCGTGAAGATCGATACCGCCATGATCCTCGGCGCCGGCCTTGGGACCCGCATGAGGCCGCTCACCGATGTGGTGCCCAAGCCACTGGTCCGCCTGCAGGGACGGCCACTGATCGATCACGTTCTGGACCGTCTCGCCGCGGCCGGCGTCACGCGTGCCGTTGTCAATGTCCATTACCTTGCTGATCAGCTCGAGGCGCATCTGCGCAGCCGCTCCCACCCCGACATCGTCATTTCCGACGAGCGCGACCGCCTACTCGATACCGGGGGCGGCGTGGTGAAGGCGCTCTCGCTGCTCGGCCCCTCTCCCTTCATCATTCACAACTCTGACAGCACCTGGATCGAGGGGATCGGCTCGGCCCTGGATCAGCTCATCGCAGCATGGGACGAGGACAGGATGGATAGCCTGATGTTGCTCGCGCTTGGCGCCACGTGCATCGGCTATGAGGGACACGGCGACTTTCACATGGAGCCGACGGGCGAATTGAGGCGGCGCAAAGAGCGCCGCGAGTCGCCCTTCGTGTTTACAGGTGTGTCGATTGCCCACCCGCGCCTGTTCGATAACGCACCTGAGGGACCCTTCTCGATCAATCTACTCTGGGATCGGGCCATCGAACGAAATCGCCTCTTTGGGCTGAGGCTTGACGGAGTATGGATGCACATCGGCACGCCGGAGGCCCTCGATGCTGCCGAGCTCTACCTCAGGCAGCCCCATGACGGATGACCTCGCAAGAAAGAAGCAGGACCGGCCATCACGTCCGCCACCGCGGATCTACAGTGTGCCGGCGGATCAGCCGTTTCTTCGTGTGCTCGCCCGTGCTCTGCTCACCGGCGACCTTCCAGCAAGTGGAGGCATTGTTCCTGGCGCTCTCGATCTGGCAGGCATCACGCTCTATCTGCCCACCCGCCGCGCGACACGCGCACTCGAAGAAGCGTTTCTGAGCGCTGGCCATGGCAAGGCCATGCTCCTGCCGCGCATTTTTCCAATCGCAGAGAGCGATGAAGATCTGACCCTGCTGACTGAGATTTCGACGCCACATGCCGATGCAAACAGCGCATCGGACGCCGGGCCGACCGGCTCTGCCATCACGGAACTCCACCGGCGGCTTGCGCTTACACAGCTCGTCATGCGCTGGAGCGAGGCGATGCGGGCGGCGGCCCCAGGTGGCATGGATGGCATGGAACCTTTTGCTGCAACCGGCAGCAGCCGGCCGGCCCAGGCCGTCATGCTGGCGTCAGAACTCACCCGCCTAATGGACATGGTAGAGACCGAGGGCGCGTCACTGGAGGGGATTTCCGGCCTTGTTCCAGAGACATATTCCGAACACTGGCAGCACACACTGCGCTTTCTGGAAATCGTCACGGCACATTGGCCTGATTACCTCAGCGCACAAGGTCTGCTGTCGCCCGCCGCGCGGCGTAACGCCATTATTCTCGCCGAAGCGCGGCGGCTGGAGCGCGCGCCACCCGCTGGACCCGTAATCGTCGCGGGTGTGACGGGCTCGGTTCCCGCCACCATCGCCTTGATGCGCGCCGTCTGCGCGCTACCCAATGGCGCCATCGTTCTGCCGGCGCTCGACACCACACTCGACGAGGCAAGTTGGCAGACCATCGTGCCTGACCATCCCGAGCATCCACAGTATGGGCTCGCAAAACTTCTGAACGGTTTGTCGCTGTCACGCGACGACGTCAAACTTCTGTCCGCAACGGCGGGTGGGCACACCGCAGACCAATCCCGGCGCAGTGCACGAATGCAGCTCATCAGCGAGACGATGCGTCCCCAGCGCACGACGGACCGCTGGCAGAGCTATATCGGGGTTATGCGTGATTCAGGGCAGATGGATGAGGCTCTCCACGGCCTCAGTCTCGTCGAGACTCCCACGGCGCAGGATGAGGCAGAGGTCATCGCCTTGATCATGCGGGAAGCGGCCGAGACGCCGGAACGGACAGCCGCACTGGTCTCGCCTGACCGGCTGCTGGCGCGTCGCGTCGCGATCCGCCTGGAAAGCTGGGGCATCCGCGTCGATGATTCAGCGGGACGGCCCTTCGCCAAGACGGTACCTGGCGCGTTTCTCGACCTGGTGATTTCCGCACTCGAAACCGGTTTCGCGCCGGCCGAGACAATGGCGCTTTTGAAACATCCCCTGACACGCCTGGGTCTTGATCCCTTCACCATCCGCAGATCGGCGCGCACCCTGGAGATCGCAGCATTCCGCGCGGCATATTTAGGCTATGGACTGGACGGGATCGAGGCCGCGATCGAGGCGGCCGCGCATGGGATTGCCTCGGGAGAGCGCCGCCACCGGGCCGTGCGCCGGATACGAGCGGATGACTGGAACAGTGCGCGCGATCTCGTCGCGGCGCTGAAACGCGCCTATGCCCCGCTGCTGGAGCTTCAGGCAAACCAGAACAACCATTCCCTGGCCGGGATTGCTGCGGCACATGTGCAAGTTGCCGAAGCACTGGCCTGCCTGCCCGTACGCGATCAGGACAACGGGGATGCGGAGCCCGCATCTGCCCTCTGGCAGCGCGAGGCGGGTGAATCCGCGCAGCGCTTTTTCGGCGAACTGCTCGACCCCTCGCTTCCCGGGATCGACATCCCGGTATCGGACTACGCGGACATCTACCGCAGCCTCGTATCGTCCTTGAATGTCCGCCCGCGCATTCCCGTTCATCCCCGGCTGTCGATCTGGGGCCCGTTCGAGGCCCGTCTGCAACAGACCGATCTCGTCATTCTGGGCTCGCTCAACGAGGGGACCTGGCCCCAGGCGGCCGATCCCGGGCCTTGGCTCAACCGGCCGATGCGCGCGTCGTTGAACTTGCCGTCACCCGAAGAAAAGATCGGCCACGCGGCGCACGATTTCGCCTGTCTTCTGGGAGCGCGCGAGGTCGTGATGACACGCGCCCAGAAGATGGACGGTGTTCCCACGGTTCCCTCGCGCTGGCTGTTGCGGCTGCAGGCTCTACTCTCAGGCGCCGCCGCACCTGAGAAATTGACCGCGCCGCAGCCTTGGCTCGCCTGGGCGCTCGAACGCACCGCACCCCGCCCAGGGGACCACCGCGAGCGCATCGCGCAGCCGGAGCCGCGTCCCCCCGTTGCGATGCGTCCGCGCCGTCTTTCCGTCTCCCGCGTGGAAGCCTTCATCACCAACCCTTATGCAATTTTCGCGCGCGACATTCTGGGGCTCGAACCCCTCGATCCGCTGGGACAGAATCCCGGACCGGCCTTGCGCGGCAGCATCATTCACGAGGCACTGTCGAGGTTCTCGCGCGAGCATGCTGAAGAACTTCCTCCCGGGATCGAGGAGGCCCTCAACGCTGTGGCCCACCGGCTTCTCGCGGATTACCGCACGCATCCGCGCATCGCAGCCTTCTGGGTTCCGCGTTTCGAGCGATTTGCCAAATGGTTTGCCGAAACCGAGGCGGAGCGGAGGGATGGCGTTACACGAATTCTGGCTGAAACGGACGGACAGATTGTCATTGAAGCGCCCGGCGGCCCCTTCACGCTGACAGCGCGCGCCGACCGGATCGATGTAAGGGCCGATGGTCTTGTCATCACAGACTACAAGACCGGCTCCGCGCCCAAGGCCTCAGATGTAAAAGATGGCGTCAAGCCGCAACTGCCACTTGAAGCCGCCATCGCCATCGAAGGCGGGTTCACGGGACTGCCGGCGCAGCCCGTAACAGGCCTGCGATACATCCTTGCGTCGGGCGGGCTGCCTCCCGGGGCCGACCACACAATCCGCGACCAACCCGGCGACCTTGCAGCCAACAGTCTCGCTGCCCTCAAGAGCTTGATTGCGCGCTTCGACGATCCCGCCACGCCTTACAGACCTGTGCGGCGGCAACGTTTCAAATATGACTACGACGCCTTTACGCATCTGGCGCGCGTTGCAGAGTGGTCCGGCGAAGAGGCCAGCGAGAACGATGGGGATGGCGCATGATGCAAGAACACCCGTCCAGTAGCTCGCTACCAGCCGAGCTTTCCCGCACGCGCCGCAATCAATTGCAAGCCTCCGACCCGGCGCAGTCTGCCTGGGTCAGCGCCAACGCGGGAACCGGCAAGACACACGTCCTTACCCAGCGCGTCGTGCGTCTGTTGCTTGCAGGGACGAAACCTGAACGCATCCTGTGCCTCACCTACACGAAAGCCGCTGCATCGGAGATGTCGAACCGCATCTTCAAGATGCTGGCAGGTTGGGTGACGAAGAGCAGCGAGGACCTCGCAACTGCGCTTGAGGACCTGCTCGCGCGGTCGCCTAGCGCGGACGAGATGGCTCGTGCGCGCTCCCTCTTTACCGCGGCGATCGAGACGCCGGGCGGCCTCAAGGTACAGACGATCCACGCCTTTGCGGAACGGCTCCTGCAGCGCTTTCCACTCGAAGCTGGAATCACGCCGGGCTTCACGATCCTCGATGAGGTCGCAGCCAAGGCCCTGCGGCGCGAAGCTATCGACGGGCTGCTGACGCGCGCATCCCAGGATCGCACGAGCGCGATCGGCCGCGCCCTCGAAACGGCAGTCGCCTACGCCAGCGATGATC
>CAZZPH010000160.1:0-6349 GCA_964655725.1 uncultured Hyphomicrobium sp. | reverse complement strand
ACCCCCGAAACCCGCGGGGATAAGTTCAGCCAGTTCATACGGGGTCATCGAACAGGGGGTCAGACCCCTTCTCTTAGGGGTCTGACCCCACGCCCCCCATGCACTGACCCCATGCACCATGAACCCCGTTCACGATGAACCGCGGACACCAATCAGCCCAACAAATATCACCGCAATTACTTGGTTTTGCCGCGCGGGAACACCATCTGCCGTGTCAGATGCCGGATGGGCCTGAAACCCGCCCCTGTCCGTCGCGCGTATTGTCCTAGGCGCCGGTGATGCGCCGGTCGCGGACAGACCGGTCAGCGGTGTTCATGTCTGCAGCTGGAGTGCTTGAGAGATCGTCATGCGTAGTCTTGCCATCCTGTCAGCAGCCGTCCTCGGCCTCACCGCCGCCGCCCTTCCCGCGCCGGCTGAGGCCCAGTCTCTCGGCCAGTGGGGTATCTGGGGCGAGCGTCCCGACCGCTCCAAGAGCCAGAAGCGGCGCCCGCCGGAGCGTTTCGAGCGCCTGCCCGACCGGCGCGTGCCGCGTGGCTTCGATCCCTGGTGGGAGGATGATCCCTGGTATGAGCGCCCGCCCGCGCCGTCAGGGCCGCGCGTGCTGTCGGGTGGCGGGCGGCCGGCGATTGCGCCGCGTGAGCCCGAGGTCGTCGTCTTTAATGCCGGCGAGGCGGCCGGCACCATCATCATCGATACCAGCAAGCGCCGGCTCTACTACACGCTGGGCGGCGGCGAGGCCTATGCCTATCCGATCTCGGTCGGCCGCGACGGCTTTACCTGGTCGGGCACCGAAACCATCAGCCGGGTCGCCGAATGGCCCGACTGGCATCCGCCCAAGGAAATGCGCCAGCGCGATCCCAAACTGCCGGAGAAGATGACCGGCGGCGTGCGCAATCCGCTGGGCGCGGTGGCGCTCTATCTGGGCACTACACTTTACCGCATCCACGGCACCAACGACAAAAAGACCATCGGCCAGGCCGCCTCGTCGGGTTGCTTCCGCATGTTGAACGAGCACGCGGTGCATCTGGCCTCGATCGCCGGCGTGGGGACGGTGGTGAAGGTGCTGCCGCACCTGCCGCCCGAGCCGAGCGTCGTCAGCGAGCCCCTGGATGATCCGTTCGACGAGCCGCCGATGGCAGACGAATTCACCGAAAGGCCCGATCTGCCGCAGATCCGCGATCCGGGCGTGGAACGCCTCGACATCGTCTATCGGCGCTGAGAAGCCTTTGCGGGGGCGGGGCAAGGCTGCCGCTTATGCCCGCGTTGGTTAATTCCGGCTGGCTGTTTTCTGTCGCTGCACACGGCGCTGTTTGGGCCACGCAGGCGGCTGCGCCCATCTGTCCTCAGCGCTCGCCGGACCTGTCATATCCCTGAAATAGAGCTTGGGCTTAGTCGCGCCAGTTCGATGAGACAGCGACTCGGGGGAGGGCATACCGTGACAGAGGCCCGCGCAAGCCAGCACTACCGGACCGTGTTCATCTCGGATGTCCATCTGGGCACGCGAGCCTCCCAGGCTCCCGCCCTCTTGGACTTCCTGAAAGAAGTTGAGGCGGATACCTACTATCTCGTCGGCGACATCGTCGATTTCTGGAAAGTGCGGCGCGGTCCCCATTGGCCGCAGGCACACAACGACGTCATCCAGAAGCTCATGCGCAAGGCACGCAAAGGTGCGCGCGTCGTCTTCATTCCCGGCAATCACGACGAGGCGCTGCGCGAATACTGCGGGCTGTCGTTCGGCAGCATCGAGATCCACCGCGAGGCGGAATTCAAGACCGCGGACGGCAAGACCTATATCGTCATGCATGGCGACGAGTTTGACGTCGTGGTGCGCTATGCCAAGTGGCTGGCGCTGCTCGGCGACCGCTCCTACGAGCTGGCGCTGTGGTCAAACCAGCCGCTCAACTGGGCGCGCAGGAAGCTCGGCTTTGGCTACTGGTCGCTGTCCCGCTATTTGAAGCTCAAGGTCAAAACGGCAGTGAACTTCATCGGCGAGTTCGAGCATGCGCTGTCGGAAGTTGCCCGCCGTCATGGTGCAGATGGCGTCATCTGCGGCCATATCCATCACGCGGCCGACCGGATGATCGACGGGGTGCACTATCTCAATTGCGGAGACTGGGTGGAAAGCACCAGCGCGATCGTGGAGAGCCACGACGGAACGCTGAGCATCATCCGCTGGAACGAAGTCGCGCGATCGGATGCCACCGTTGCGCAAAACCGCCGCTTGCCGGCCGCCGCTTAAGCCCGTGGAGGCCCTCACTCGAGCCATGAGACTGCTGATCGCGACTGATGCGTGGCACCCGCAGGTCAATGGCGTGGTGTCCACCTATGCCCGGCTCGAGACAGAGCTGGTGGCGAAGGGCTGCGCGGTGGCGTTCCTCAGCCCGTCCGATTTTCGCACCATGAGCTGTCCCGGCTACCGGCAGATCCAACTCGCCATCCCCGACCAGGCGCGCGCACGCCGGCTGATCGAGAGCCACGCCGCCGATCACATCCACATCGCGACCGAAGGCCCGATCGGATGGATGGCGCGCGCCTATTGCACCGCGGCGCGGCAATCATTCACAACGAGCTACCACACGCGCTTTCCCGAGTATCTCCACGCGCTCCTGGCCGTTCCACCGTCGTTGACCTATCGCGTCGTGCGCAGGTTCCACGCTCCAAGCTCGGGCGTCATGGCCGCGACCCCCTCGCTCCGGCGCGAACTGTCGCTGCTCGGATTCAAGAACATCATGGCCTGGACACGCGGCGTCGACACCCAGCTCTTTCATCCCCGTCCCGACCGGCTGTTTGGAGATGAGGGCCCGGTGTTCCTTTACGTCGGCCGGGTCAGCCGCGAGAAGAACATCGAGGCGTTCCTCGATGCCCCGTTGCCGGGCCGCAAGGTGGTCGTGGGCGACGGACCTCACCTCGCCGCCCTGCGCCGCACCTACGGCAACGTAATCTTCACCGGCCAGAAAACCGGCGAGGACCTCGCCCGTCATTATGCCTCGGCCGATGTGTTCGTCTTTCCCAGTCTCACCGACACCTTCGGCCTCGTCATTCTGGAGGCGATGGCGTCCGGCCTGCCCATCGCAGCCTTCCCCGTGACGGGCCCGATCGACATCATCGAAGACGGCATCAGCGGATGCCTGGACGAGGATCTCACCAGCGCGGCGCTGCGCGCCCTCACTCTCGACGGGCAAGCGGCCCGCGCGCGGGCGGCTCAATTCAGTTGGAACGCCGCTGCACAGGCATTCCTGGACAACATCGAAACCGCAAGGGCGGCATCGGTGGACGTCGGGGCCGAGGCAAACAACACCAAGAATATAAACCCTCAGGCCCTGCGCCAGACGGCACGGGCCCACAAGCCGGAGATATCCGTTCATGGAAAATGCTGATGCGGCCGATGCCGTCGAAATCTCCCGCCGCCGGAGCAGCGCTCTGGTCGGCGCGGCCGTACATCGCAACCGGCTTCTGTCGAAAGCCGGGCTGACCGAGCGCGCCTTCACATTCGCCTTCTCCAGCCTCGTCTATCCGCAGATCTGGGAAGACCCCGTCGTCGATATGGAAGCGATGGAGATTGAGCCGCATCACCGCCTGATCACCATCGCATCAGGTGGCTGCAACGCGCTCTCCTATCTGGCGGCCAACCCGGCCGAGATCATCGCCGTCGATCTCAACACTGCCCACGTCGCGCTGAACAGGATGAAGATCGCAGCCGCGCGCCACCTGCCCGATCACGCCACCTTCCTGAGGTTCTTCGGCGCGGCGAACTCGCGCCAGAACGTGGCAGCTTTCGACACGTATATCGAGCCGCATCTGGATGCGGAGACCCGCGCCTACTGGAACGGCCGCGACCTGCGCGGACGGCGGCGCATCGAGCGCTTCGCGCGCGGGTTCTACCGTCACGGACTTCTGGGTCGCTTCATCAGCACCGGCCACCTTGCCGCGCGCCTGTATGGCCGCAATCCCCGCCGCATGATGGACGCCCACTCGCTCGACGAGCAGCGCGCCATTTACGAGCGCGAGCTGGCTCCGCTGTTTGCAAAGCCACTCATTCGCATGATCCTGAACCAGCGCTCGTCTCTGTTCGGCCTGGGGATTCCGCCCGCACAGTACGACGCGCTGTCTGGCGGGCGGCCGATGCACGAAGTGGTTGAGGAACGGTTGCGGCGGCTGGCGTGCGGATTTGAGCTGAAGGACAACTACTTTGCGTGGCAGGCATTCCATCGGGGATATGCGACGGGTGGCGATGCGTCGCTGCCGCCCTACCTTCAAGAGCAGCACTTCCCGCAGATCCGGGAGCGTGCCAACCGCATCTCCATCCGCAACATCTCCTTTACCGAGCACCTGACGGCCCTTCCCCATCAGAGCCTCGATCGCTATGTCCTGCTCGACGCGCAGGATTGGATGACGGATGCCGATCTTTCGTCCTTGTGGTCCGAGATCACGCGCACGGCGCGGCCCGGCGCACGCGTCATTTTCCGCACCGCCGGCGAGGAAACGATCCTGCCCGGTCGCGTACCCGATGCCGTCCTCTCACGCTGGACCTATCAGCAGGAGAGATCGCAGGCGTTGAGCCTGCGCGACCGCTCAGCGATCTACGGCGCCTTCCACATTTACAGCCTGGAGGAGTAGGAGCGTGAGAACCCAGAGCATGAGCGATGCGGAGCGCATGGACCGGCACTACCGCTACCAGCGCTTCATCTACGACGCAACGCGGACACACTACCTTATCGGCCGCCGCCACCTGATTGCAGAGCTGAAACCCGCCACCGGTGACAGCATTCTGGAGGTTGGCTGCGGCACGGCCTGGAATCTGATCCGGACCGCTCAACGCTATCCGGCGGCGCACATCTACGGGCTCGATGTTTCGAATGCGATGCTCGATACGGCCCGCTCCTCGATCCGGCGCAAGAGTTTGGACAGCCACATCACGCTCGCCCAGGGCGATGCGACGGGATTTTCCGGCGAAGACCTCTTCGGCGTTGCGAATTTCGATCGCGTGTTCTTCTCCTATGCGCTGTCGATGATCCCCGGCTGGCGTGATGCGCTCCAGGTGGCCGCCGCCCACGTGGCACCCGGCGGCAGTCTGCACATCGTCGATTTCGGCCAGTGCGAGCACCTGCCCATCGCCTTCAAGCGCGCGCTGTTTGCGTTCCTCGATCACTACACGGTGACGCCGCGCGCCGATCTGCAGGATGAGATCTACAAAGTGGCCGCCGCGCGCGGGCTCGAGGCGAAGTTTGAGCGTCTCCATCGCGGTTATACGAACTATGCCGTGTTGCGCCGGCCCGCGTAGGCCGCGCAGTCGCGCAGTCCGCGAGAAGCTAAAGCGACAGGTCACCCCAAAAAAGAACGCTCCGGAACCGACGTTCCGGAGCGTTGTTCGTGGGTGCCGTCAGCGCACGCTTCCCATTGCTGGCGTAGAGAGTGGACGGCGGATCGTGATCAGGTGATGTACTGGCCGCCGTTCGCCGTCAGCGTCGAACCGGTGATGAACCCGGCCTGATCAGAGGCGAGGAAGGCCACACAGCGCGCAATCTCTTCCGGCTCGCCCAGACGCCCGACCGGAATCTGCGGCAGAATGCTCTTCTCCAGAACGTCCTGCGGAACAGCCTTCACCATCTCGGTGGCGATGTAACCGGGGCAGATCACGTTGACGGTGATGCCGGCCCGCGCACCCTCTTGCGCCAGCGCCTTGGTGAACCCGATGTCGCCGGCCTTGGAGGCGGAGTAGTTCACCTGACCCATCTGACCTTTCTGGCCGTTGATCGAGGAGATGTTGACGATGCGTCCGAACTTGCGGGCACGCATGCCTTCCCATACCTGGCGGGTGACATTGAACAGGCCGTTCAGATTGGTGCCGATCACCTCGTCCCACTGCTCACGGCTCATCTTATGGAACATCACGTCGCGCGTGATGCCGGCATTGTTGACCAGCACGTCGACGGGACCGACATCCTGCTCCACCTGCTTCACGGCCTTCGCGCACTCGTCGAAGCTTGCGACGTTGAACTTGTAGACGGGAATTCCAGTCTCGACCTGGAACTGCTGGGCGGCTGCGTCATTGCCCGCATAGCTCGCAGCAACGCGATAGCCGGCATTTTTCAGTGCGATCGAGATGGCGTGGCCGATGCCGCGCGTGCCGCCGGTGACGAGGGCAACTCGTGCCATGGATGTGTCTCCCTAGGGTCAGTTGATTGCGTTTCTTGGGGTCGGATGGTGCCGGGAATATCGGCACGGCGAGGCTGGAGTTTCCGGCCTCGCCGCTGGTGACGTGATCAGTCGCGCGCCACGCACAGGGCAATGCCCATGCCGCCGCCGATGCACAAGGTTGCAAGGCCCTTCTTGGCATCGCGGCGCTGCA
>CAZZPH010000159.1:0-6374 GCA_964655725.1 uncultured Hyphomicrobium sp. | reverse complement strand
GGACGATGGGAGCAGGCAGCCTCGGGTGCTGGCGATAATCCGGCCCTGCGCGTGATCGAGGAGCGCATCGGCGAGTACCTCAACCTTTTCGCAGACTGCCGTTCACGCCGGGTCGCCACCATTTCGGAGTGTTTCGCCGACGGCATTGGACCGGAGACAACCGCGGCGGCCATCGCATGCTTCGGAGAAGACCGCGTGCCGAGATCAGCATCGCAGGAGCAACGCTCCTGTCTTCTTGACGTCAGCTTTATTCACGACCAGGAAAACGTGACTGGATTCTTTGGCGCGCCGTAGGGCACGGTGAATTCGTAATCATTTGCCGCCCCCGAACGGCAGGCGGCATGAGGCAGAACCAGACCACGCTCGGATGGACTTCAGTCCGCCTGCACGCACCAGCTTCCCGCGACTTGCAGCGCAGATCCGCACCGGCACGTCATCGTCGCCGCGCCTTTAGCGCAGGCTGCCACAGAACCTCTGGATACGCCGGCACGCGTCCTCAAGGCTCTCTTTTGACGCCGCATACGAAATGCGGAACGCCGGGCTGCCGGCGAAGGCGGCACCATGGACGACGGCCACACCTTCATCCTCCAGCAGAGCTGTCACGAAGTCCTCGTCGTTCTTGATGAGGACGCCCTTTGAGGTCGCCTTCCCGATTGCCCCGGCACACGACGGATAGACGTAAAACGCGCCTTCGGGACGGGGACAGGAGATTCCGGCCGCCTCGTTCAGCAGGGCGACGACCAGATCGCGCCGTTCGACGAATTTCTTGTTGTTCTCTGCGATGAAATCCTGCGGGCCGTTCAAGGCTTCCACGGCTGCCCACTGGGTGATCGAGGAAGGATTGGACGTCGACTGGCTCTGGAGTTTGCACATCGCCTTGATCAGGGGCTCGGGGCCGGCAGCGTAGCCCAAGCGCCATCCCGTCATGCAGTAGGCCTTTGAAAGACCGTTCATGGTCAGCGTGCGCTCATAGAGACCGGGCTCGACCTGAGCGGGCGTAAAGAACGTCAGGCCGTCGTAGAGCAGATGCTCATACATATCGTCCGTCAGGACCCAAACATGCCGGTTCTTGGGCCGCATCAGAACATCTGTGATCGCCTTCAAAGCCTCGCGAGAATAGGCGGCCCCGGTCGGATTGGATGGCGCGTTGAAGACGAACCATTTGGTCTTGGATGTGATGGCCGCGTCGAGCGCCTCCGGCCGCAAGCGGTAGCCATCCTCCATGCGGGTCTCGGCAAAGACTGGGGTCGCACCGCCCAACAGTACGATATCGGCGTAAGAGACCCAGCAGGGAGCAGGCAGCACCACCTCGTCGCCTGGGTTGAGCGTCGCCAGCAACGCGTTATACAGCACCTGCTTGCCACCGGTCCCAACGGACACTTGCGAAGGCTTGTAGTCGAGGCCGTTGTCGCGCTTGAACTTCGCCGCGATCGCCGCCTTCAACTCGGGGATGCCGTCCACGTCGGTGTATTTCGTCTTGCCCTCGTCGAGCGCACGCTTTGCCGCGTCCTTGATGTTCTGCGGCGTATCGAAGTCGGGCTCTCCCGCCGACAACGAGATGATGTCCCGCCCCTCGGCTTTAAGTTGGCGTGCCTTGCTCGACACGGCGATCGTTGCGGAGGGCTGGATACGATTCAAGCTGTCGGCAAAAAAGCCCATGGGCATGGTGTCTTTCGGTTTGGTGGGCTGAGGGGCGAGTTTGGCCCCGAATAGAGTTCTAGGTGCTGGGACTCGCGATCGGGCAAGCGGCGCGGAAGCTACGCCGCAGTGCACAATAGCGCAAGTGGACGTTCGCCCACCCCGCCGATGCCACGTTCATGAGAGGGCAGAGCCGATGTCCCGTTGCGGATTGACCACGCCACGGGGCAAACCGTACCGCTCTCATTTATTCCCCTCGATCGCCATATTCCCGGCAAACCAGCGCCACAGCGCTCAGTCTGACTACCGGTCCACGCACACGGGCCAGAATCGGCACAACTTCGAGAGGTTTGGACATGCTCGGAACCCTTCGCCTCGATCCACGACGCTTCGCCCTGGACACGTTCGCGGGCCTCGTGCTGTTCGCCATCACCCTCCTTCTGATCGTTGCCATGTCCACACCGGTTGGCGCGGTCGAAACTAACCTTATTGCCTTTGCCGGACATCGCTGGTTGCCACTGTTGCTGGTCAGCGGTATTTTCTCTCTCATCCTGGCATTCAACCTCGCGTTGTATCGCCATGTGCACCAGTCTGTCGTCGCCAACCGGCGCCGTCAGCGCAGATCCGCCGTCGCGCTCTATTCGTAGTCAGTCCATTGTTCAGGAAACAGGGTCAATCGAGGCAGTCGTCGAATGTCGCACCTAACCCGGCCTGCGCTTCGCTACCTCCGCCGTATCCCGACGCTCGCGCCAGCGGTGGCGATGGCGGCCTTGGGATTGCTGATAGATCCTGCCTCACAATTCGAGCGTGGCATGGACGCCGCGTTGGCTGATCGGTCCGTAGCGGCCTCTGATCTCAGTGCAACAGCATCTGTGAGCCAGGTCTCGTCCGTCGCGGTTCAACCTGTGAACCGATTGGCCTTGGCACAGACTGAAAGCTACTGGCTGAAGCAGCCAGCCGACAATCGCGAGGTGGCGAATGTTGCCTGGCGGCTGCCTGTCTCCGCTGGCGACCGGATCATGATCGTCGGCGGAGAGCATCATGCTCGGATCCTGGACGTGATGGCGATTGAACCCGACAACGAGGACACCACGCGCATTGACACCTCGATCAGCGCAGCGGGGCGCTATTCTCTTCTGTGCCGGGATATGGACAGCGAGACGGAAGCCCTTGTGCGCGTGACAGTGGGCGCGGATGGGCAAGGCATCCGTCGCATCGGCACCGCGAGCCGCCATCTCTAGATCTGCGGCGAATTCGAATTCGCACCGGCCTCTGAGCGCTTAACCAGCATTGCCGCACCCTGATTGCTGTGCTGGGCCACCTATTTGCTTTGGCGCGCGACACATCCTCATGTTAGATGCGATGACTTAGATGTCTTGAGGCGTGCGGGGCGCCTTACACCTGTCCTGGGACCCATCTTGCGCGCGGGGAACTTCCATGCGTCTCAATCCGCCCACCGTTCTGATTTTCCTGGTTTCGCTACTTCTGGCGTCACTCGCGCTGATGACCAAGCTGCAGATCTTCCCCATCCCGCGCCACCTTCCCCACCAGGAGTTCTGGCTCGCGATCGTCGCCTACTTCACGCTAATGGTCGGCAACATCGTGAAGGGACTTTAGCCTGTTCCCAACGGGGATCGCCCCTCACCACGGAATGGGCTTGCGGTCGCGGAAGAACCCGCCGGTCGGTCCGTCATCGGGCAGCATGGCGAGCCAGACCGGTGTTTCAGCTCCCTGCTCGACGGGACGCTCGGCCTCCGGTCCGCCCATGTCCGTGCGAACCCAGCCGGGACAGACCGCATTGACCTTGATGTTGACCGCGCCGATTTCGGCAGCCGTGATGCGGGTCAGCGCATTGAGCGCCGCCTTCGACATACGGTAAGCGGGAAATCCGCTGCGCATGTCTGACAATTGGCCCGCGCCCGATGAGATGTTGACGATTCTCCCATAGCCGCTCTGGCGCATCAGCGGCACCACCGCCTGCGTCATCCGCAATGGCCCCATGACATTGGTTTCATAGGTGCGGCGCATGGTGTCGCCCGTCGCGTCGAACAGGCTCGACTGGAAGCCTCCCGGGCCGTCGATCAGAATGGCCGCGTTATTGACCAGAATATCGATATGTCCGAACAGCCGAACAACCTCAGCAACGGCATCAGCAATGCTGTTGCCGTCCGTGACGTCCAGCGGCACCGCAGGCGTCACCAGATCCTCGCGCGCAAGCAACTCCGCCGCTGCTTCGCCCTTGGCCCTGTCGCGTGCGCCGATGACGGCGACGACCCCAAGCCGTGCCAGTTGGCGCGCGATTTCCAGTCCGATACCCCGATTGGCGCCCGTAACGAGTGCGATGCGTGTCTCGGTCATCGTCTGCTCCTGTCATGTCGCCTTTACTGCGCGAAGAAGCGCAGCACCAACGCGCTGGACATCCTCCGCATGCACTGTGGTCGCCGCTGTGTCAAACATGACGGCCCGCGTATCCGCCCTGCAGGACGAGAGGTTGAAGCGCCAGCGCCGCCGCGGATGACCGCGACGGCGCCATTCGTTGCTGCCAAGTCTGATCCGTATCAGGCTTTTGCGAGCGACCCGGCGATCTTCTCGGAAACGAAGCCCAACACCGCGCCGATAATCATCGAGACGACGATATTGAGGAACGGCCCGTTTGTGATGTCCACTGCGGTTGCGTCAGCTCCCGACTTCAGGAGCGCGAACGCCGCCGTTGAGGCATAGCCGTAGACCGCCGGCGGAATGGCCGACAGCAGCGGGACCTGGGCGGCCAGGATCATGATCACGACCGTCAGGCCGACGGCGATTCCCGCTCCCAGGGCTCCCATGTCGAGGATCGGCATGAGCACAAGGGCGACCGTGGCCATCAGCGCTCCCCAGATCGCACCGATGATCGTGGACTTGAGGCCGCCTTCACCGCCGCCTCCATGATAGAACGCACCCCAGGCAATGAATGTCGCCCAGATCGACAGTCCCAGGCCCGCAAGCGGCCCGACATAAAGCCATGTCGCGACGCCGCCCATGAGACCGATCACAACTGCAAGTGCTGTTACGAGATTCATAGTGTTCTCCTGCCAAAGGATCCAAAATTCAGTCCCTGGGGAGAAAAATAGACACGCTCAGCCATCCGGGCGTTTGCCCGGCCGCACCACGGCCTGAGCCGACGCGTGCCCTCACCACCACATCCGCAATTTTCTTCCCCGCGATGACCTTACGAGAGTCCTTCGGGGTTGTCATTGCACCTATCTCGCAGGTGCTCACAAAGCACGCCGGATGGCCTCGTCGCGAATGGTTTTCAGAAAGGCGGGAACACTCGAGGCCAGGGAGCGGCGCACCAGGAAGCCCGGCACGAACGGATTGAAACCGACGCGAGCGAGATACGTCACTCGCGTGGCCGCGCCGCCTTCGATCGGGCGAATCGACCAGGTCCCCTCCAAGTGCTCAAGGTCGCCCGCGGTGCGCTGGAACGTGATGCTACGCTCGACAACGTAATCGGAACGAAAGACGCTGCGCATATCCGGCAGAAAGCTCGCCCAGCTTGCAACACGATGTTCGCGAACATCGGAGCTACCGTCCGGAGCGGCTTCAATGATTGAGCACTCCCTGAGATTGGGGAGAAATGCGGGCGCACCGATACAGTCGGTCAATACGCTCCAGACCGCAGATGGCGAGGTCGGTATGTCGATCACGGCTTCGACCTGACCGTCGATGGGTCCATCGACAGCCGCCACGATCACAATGGGCTCGTCGACCCTGTCCGGGACCGGATCTGCTGTTCCCAACGCCTGAGCTTGGCTCCATCCTGCTGACCAGAGGCAAACCACGAGGATTGCACCGAGCCAGGTTGACGTTGGACGTGTTCTCATCCGATCCTCGTTCAAAAAGCCGCCGCCACTCAAATAGAAACGCCCAGGCGCCAGATTTGGTTCTCGCCTGCCATGCATCATAAGTCTCGGACCCCCTGCCCGATCCCCGTTCAGGCCTCATGGCTTGAGCACTCCCCCGGCGCGGTCCATAGTCCCCGCCATGGCCCGAACCCCCAAATCTGACTCGCCTGGCGGCCGGAAATCGCGTTCGCCTGCCTCTGGCGGGTCACGCGGGCGGTCCGGCAAGCCTGCGGCCCCGCCGATCGAGACGGCGGCGGCGACGCCGGGCCTTGGCGAGTCGATGCAGGCGACGTATGCGACGGGGCCCTCGACGCTGCCCGCCCTGCGCACCTCCGGCCCCCTGCCGCCACGCGCCGGCGATGCCTCCATCTCCGATGCTCTCAACGCGCTGCTCGCCAAGCCCGCCGAGCGCACCGACCGGGCCAAGGCGATCCTGGCCCGCCAGCCTATGATGGCGGCGCATCCCATCGTCGCGGGTGTTGCGCGCGAGTTCGTGCCCCATCGCCCCGAGCGGCCTGAGAAAAGCGAAGGCGGCATCCGGTTCGAGATCGTGTCGGAGTACGAACCCAAAGGCGACCAGCCGGCCGCCATCGCCGAACTGGTCCGCGGGGTCGCGGCGCGCGAGCACGATCAGGTCCTGCTCGGCGTGACCGGCTCGGGCAAGACTTTCACCATGGCGCAGGTGATCGCCGCCACCCAGCGCCCGGCCCTCATTCTCGCCCCCAATAAGACTCTCGCCGCTCAGCTCTACGGCGAGTTCAAGAGCTTCTTTCCCCACAACGCGGTCGAGTACTTCGTTTCGTATTACGATTACTACCAGCCCGAAGCCTACGTGCCGCGTACCGACACTTA
>CAZZPH010000158.1:0-6446 GCA_964655725.1 uncultured Hyphomicrobium sp. | reverse complement strand
AGCAGCTTGGACGTTTCGGCCATGAAGTGGACGCCGGCCTGAACGATGACACTGGCCTCAGCCTTGGCGGCTTCCTTGGCCAGCTGCAGGCTGTCGCCGCGGAAGTCGGCCACGCCGTGAAAAATTTCGGGAGTCATGTAATTGTGCGCCAGGATGACGGCAATGCGCTCTTTCTTGAGCGTGTTGATCGCCTTGATGAGCGGAGCGTAATGGCGCCACTCCATCGGGGTGACGACCCGGCTCATGCGCGCATAAAGGGGGGCCATCTCCCGCTCCAGCGCGGGCGTGAAGGCAATGCCGTGGCCCAAGCCGTGGCTGTGAGATGCCGCAGGTCTCCCAGCAGCCTCGGATCGCGTGAGGGGAAGTGTCAGCCCAACCATCGATCTGCCTTTCGTTCACTTATGCTCTATCAGAGCATAAATCTGGCGTAGCAAACGCGGTTTCTCATTGAACCGCGCACTTATGCTCGATCAGAGCACTCTGATGCTTAATCTAAGGCATTGCTGGCCGCATTTCCAGCGGTTCGGGCGGCGCGAGTGTAATTTTTTCTTCACGGAGCCGGTTCTGGAGGAACCGCTACGACCAGTTATGGTGTGGTGGAGCGGACCAGCCTGCAGGTTCAATCGCGTCAGACTGCGCGCTAGTGAGATCGAGGGCCTCTCTCGATTGGGATCGAAGGCAGCGTCGATGACAGCGGCCCCAGCGACCGCACGTGACACGGCCGCTGGAGTGAATTGGCGAGGTCTCTTAAATTCTGCCAGGCTTTACGCGCACGCCGGGAGCCGGCCGCTCGAGCAGAACTTCTTTGCGGAACCGGTAGAGCTTTGCGGGCCGTCCGCCGGTACGGGTTTTCATTTCGCCTGTGGGCTCGACGAGGCCTGCGCTTTCGACGAGCCTGCGGAAGTTCTGCTTGTGCAGATGCGGTCCCAGGATCGCCTCGACAGTGCGTTGCAGTTCGAAAAGCGTGAACTCGGGCGGCATAAGCTCGAAAATCACGGGACGATATTTGATCTTTGCGCGCGTCCGGCCGATTGCAGTCGCCAGAATGCGCCGGTGGTCAAAACGCATCATCGCGCCAAGACGCGGCGGCGTCGACCACGCCAGTGACGATTCCCGGCCATCGCGGCGCGCTTCCTCGACCAGACCCGCCTCGTACAACAGCTCGAAACGATCCAGGACACGCTCCTCGTCCCAAGCTGCGCCATCGAATCCGAAGCACATGCGAACGCGGTCGATGCGCGCGACGGGGCGTGCTGGAGCGGACGCATGCGCGGGACGTTCGCACCATTCCCGCAGGCGCGGTTCGATCTCGGTCTCGAGAATTTGCGGCCGCCCTTTGCGCCAGTCTTCCCAAGGAAAGTAATGATACCAGCTGCGCCAGGCTCCTCGTTCCGTGCGCTCGATCTGTGACGCGTTGGTCAGCGCAAGGTAGCCGATGGAGACGACATGAGGCGCGGAGTCTCCGGGCTGAGCATGGCGCCCGCGGTCGCCGAATGAGTAAAGCTGTTCAACGTAACCCAGTTCGATACCCGCCTGTTCGGCAACCCACGACCGCAGGCCGCTTTCCAGTGTGCGATGTTCGATCGGCGTGAACGGACCTGAGGGCAGGCTGTCTTGAGGCGTCGTGCCGGATTGCTCGTCGCGCACCACCAGCACGACAGGCTCATTGTCGTGCACGGCGACGATTGCGGCATTAAGCCCGATCTCGACCACGGCGGCTTCCCGGCGCATTGCCAGCCCTTTCGGAGTTGGAGGCTCGCGATTATCACGCGAGATGCGCCGTACATTGGTTTCAGTTCGCATCGGCAACTCTCCGTTCCCAGTCATGCACCAAGGGGGACATCATGGCGATTTTTTGGAACAACAACTATTCCAACATTTCAAACGTGCGCCCCCACAACGGCAGTGACCAGCGATTATTCCGGTGTCCACCACAACGCGAACGATGGATTTTTCACGTGGGTGGCACTTTCGCGGTCACTGTTCAGTTCGGGCCGTGGTTCCGCCATCGAGGGACCGGAAGTGGGCCAGGAAGCGCTGTTGTGCTTGGCTGGCCGGCCAAGCGCAGAGCTGATCCAGTGCGTCATGCAGCCTGGAGCTGATGCCCTGGTGTTCGCCATCCCGGGGTGCACCGAAGAAGTTGCGGGCTTCGTCCTCGTCAAAGCCAGCAAGCCGCGTCGCCTCGAAGTAGGCGGCGACATGATCGGCATGTTTGATCGCCTGCGTGATCTCCCTGGGGAGGACAGGCGGCAGCCCGAACCGGATGTGGATTGCTTCCAGCAGCCGCAATTCGAAGGATTTGTAGTCCAGCCCGATAGCGGTCTTGAAGGGACTTATCAGGTCGCCGATCACGTATTCGGGTGCGTCGTGGAGCAGGGCCGCCAGACGGTAGGTGCGTGCCCAGCCGGGATAGAGGTCTTGAGCGATCTCCTCCACAACGAGCGCATGCTGTGCGACCGAAAACGCATAGGCACCGACAGTTTGACCATTCCAGCGCGCGACACGCGCCAGCCCGTGAGCAATGTCCTCGATCTCGATGTCGCCGGGATCGGGATCGAGCAAGTCGAGCCGCCGCCCTGAAAGCATGCGCTGCCATGCGCGCCCAGGCGCTGGTGTGCGGTTGCTTTTGTCTGGATGGCTCATTCCGGCCGCATCGTGTTGGAGCGGGGCATGTCAGGGCAACCGAAACGCGCGCTGCAGCGAGTCGCAATCGCGATGGCGCGGACAGGTTACGAGATGGTCGTTGACCATGCCCACCGATTGCATGAAGGCATAAACCGTGGTCGGTCCGACAAAGCGGAAGCCTTGCTGTTTCAGGGCGCGGGATAGTCTCTTGGAAAGGTCTGTGGAGGCGGGGATGTCTCGCATGTCACTGAACCGGTTCAGGATGGGACCATCTGGGAGCTCAGTCCAGAGGAATTCCGCAAACGTCGTGCGTTCGCAAAGGTCGAGATAGGCTCTTGCATTGCTGATGGTCGCCTCGATCTTCAGCCGGTTGCGTACAATGCCTTCGTCGCTCATCAGGCGTGTGATGTCGCGCGATCCGTAACGTGCGATTCGCTGGGCGTCGAAACCGTCGAAGGCACGCCGGAAATTCTCGCGCTTGCGCAGGATGGTGATCCAAGACAGGCCGGCCTGGAAGCCCTCCAGCACCAGCTTTTCGAACAGCCGGACGCTGTCGGCGTGCGGCACGCCCCATTCTTCGTCGTGATAGCGCTCATAGAGCGGATCCCCCTTGGCGGCCCAGGGGCAGCGTTCTGGGGTGGCCTTCAAGGTGCGCGCTCCTTCTGTGCCGCGTCGACGTGCGTCCGGTCCGTTTCTGCTATGCGCAGTTCGATGCCTGACGCGGTCAGAGGTACGCCCTTGGCTTCAAATTCGCCAACCCGGTCGAGACGAATGAGCGCCAGTCCGTGCGTTGCATCGACGGAACCCAGCCGGCCGATGGGGACGCCTGCCGCGACGATGTCCGGGCGGCCGGCGGGTAAGGCTGCCTGTCCCTCAACGCGCACGACGCGCTTGCGAATGCTGGTCTTGTGCTCCATGCGCGCGACGATTTCTTGTCCCACGTAGCAGCCTTTGGTGAAGGAGACACCGCCGAAGAGATCGAAGTTTGCCTCATGCGGGTACGCGTCGGCCCAATCATAGTCGCGGCCGCCCTCAGGAACGCCGTGGGCGATGCGCGCGGCGTGATACGTCGCCTCTCCCGGTTCGTTCCGCCACATCGCCGCCTCGGACCGGGGCGCAAGGATGCGCCAGCCGAGGGCTTGGTGACGCGGGTCGGCAAATGTGACCGTGCTGTCGCCCGGGGTGATCTGACCTTCGGCAACACCGGTGCACCAAGTGTCCGACACGTCGCCGATTGCGACGTCGGCTCTGAGCCGGTACATCGTGAGGCGCTTGACGAGGTCCGCCACACGATCGGGATGCGCATCAATCAAAAAGCCGCCACCAGGTGCGCGGGCGACGATGAATTCCGCCAGAATCTTGCCTTGCGGGGAGAGAAGCCCCGCGTGGATCGCCGGGCGGGTGTGGAGCAGCGCGACGTCGTTCGTCAAAAGCCCCTGCAGGAGCTTTTCCGCGTCTGCGCCAGTGACCGAGACGAGGCCTCGGTCGGGCAAGAGGGTTGTTTCGGACAGGTTCATGGGGTGCGATGGTTGCAAACAGTCTCAGACTTCACTAGGCGGGCAGTCGGGACAACGCAAGGACTTGGTGCCGCCTGCCCCCTGGGTGGCGCGGTGAGCCATCTCCTTCAGCGCAGGGACAGACAATGCCGCAATCGTTTGATCTCATCATACGTGGCGCAACAGTCGTCAACCACGATGGCGCGGGCATCCGAGACATCGCGATCCGCGATGGCCGGATCGCCGCGCTGGGTGATATTGGGGATGCAATGGCCGCGGACGTTCTGGATGCGCGCGGGTTGCACGTTCTGCCGGGCGTGATCGATACCCAGGTCCATTTCCGTGAGCCAGGACTTACCCACAAGGAGGATTTGGAGACCGGCAGCCGCGGCGCGGTGGCCGGCGGCGTCACGGCAGTCTTCGAGATGCCCAACACACAGCCGTTGACGACGAGTGCTGATACGCTTGCCGACAAGGTACAGAAGGCACGGCACCGGATGTTGTGCGACTTTGCTTTTTTTGTCGGCGGCACGCGCGAGAACATCGAGGACATCCCGACTCTGGAGCGCCTCGAAGCGTCCGCTGGCATCAAAGTCTTCATCGGTTCATCGACGGGAAATCTTCTGGTCGATGATCAGCCATCTCTGGACCGGATCATTGCGCGTCTCAGCCGGCGGGCCTCCTTCCATGCTGAAGACGAAGCGCGGCTGAAAGAGCGCATGGGCCTTCGCGTTCCAGGCGATCCGTCATCCCATCCCGTGTGGCGTGATGAAGAGGCTGCCCTGATCGCCACGCGCGGGCTTGTGGCGCTCGCCGAGACGTACGGCAGGCGGATCCACGTGCTGCATGTCTCGACAGCAGAGGAGATGGATTTTCTAGAGGATCACAAGGAATGGGCGAGTGTCGAGGTGACGCCGCATCATCTCACACTCGTGGCGCCGGACTGCTACCGCGAGCTTGGCACCTACGCTCAGATGAACCCACCCGTTCGCGACGCCCGTCACCAGAGGCGCATCTGGGATGCGGTTGCATCGGGTCTCGTCGATGTCCTGGGGTCCGATCATGCGCCGCATACCCGCGAGGAGAAGGATCACGTCTATCCCGGTTCGCATTCAGGCATGACCGGGGTGCAGACCCTCGTTCCGATCATGCTCGATCATGTGAATGCGGGCAGGCTCACCCTGCAACGGTTCGTCGATTTGACGAGCCACGGCCCGCAGCGCCTGTTTGGCATTCGCGGCAAGGGACGCATCGCAATGGGATATGACGCGGACCTGACTGTTGTCGATCTGAAGCGACGTGAAACGATCACCGATGCATGGATCCAAAGCCGCGTCGGTTGGACGCCCTATAACGGCAAGTCGGTCACGGGATGGCCGGTCGGCACATTCGTCCGCGGGCGGCGCGTGATGTGGCAGGGGGAGATCGCTGCGGAAGGCAGGGGCGAACCGGTGCGCTTTTACGAGGGGTTTGCGGGCTGAGACCGCCGCCGGTTGGGGGGCTGGCATTGGCTTTGCGAGCGTGCAGCGGTATGGCTCTCGATCTCTCACTACTGTCCCAAGCTGTGACACTTCTCATTCCGCGTGCCGGCGCCGGCATAGTTCCGGCTGGTGCGGCGGCGGAGTGCATCGCTGTTCGCGCATTACGCTGGGCTGCGATCGGGTTCACCGTTTCGGCGGCGGTGGCCGCGCTCTACATTGCCAAGTCGGCGGCCGGCATCAACATCCTGCCGGGTCCTTCGCCGCTGCACGGTCTACTGTATCAATTCGTCCGCTAACCGCTGCCGTGCGCACATGACAACGGCCGCCAGAAAGACTGACGGCCGTTTGCCTTCTGTTATAGCCGCAATGTCGCGTCAGCGAATGACGTGCACGGTCGTGCCCACCGACACCATTTTAGCCAGGTGCACCACGTGGCCGTTGTGCATGCGGATGCAGCCCGACGAGCTTGCGGTTCCGATGGAGCTCTTGTCGTTCGTGCCGTGGATGCGGTAGAGCGAGTTGCCGAGATAGATCGCTTTCGCTCCGAGCGGATTGTTGACGCCACCGGTCATTTTGAGGGGCAGTTCAGGTTTGCGCTTGCGCATTTCCGCTGGCGGTGTCCAGTCTGGCCACGACGCGACGCGCGATACCTTTTGGGTGCCCGACCATTTAAACCCTTCCTTACCCACGGCGACGGGGTAGGCGTAGGCTTTGCCATTGCCCAATACGTAAAACAGCTTCTTCTGGGACTGATTGACGATCACGGTGCCCGATTTGTAGCCGCCCTTTAATGGAACGGTTTGCGGCGCCTGGGCGCTGATGGAGGGTTTGGCGCCGCCTTGCA
>CAZZPH010000157.1:0-6475 GCA_964655725.1 uncultured Hyphomicrobium sp. | reverse complement strand
AAGCGCCCGCGGAGACCCCGGCAGCCGCGCCACCTGTTGAGGCCGCGCCCGCCGACCCCTTCGGCCGAGACGCCGGCACCCGTTGAAGCGCCCGCGGAGACCCCGGCAGCCGCGCCACCTGTTGAGGCCGCGCCCGCCGATGCCCCAACTGCTGAGGGCCAAGTACCCGAAGTCGAAGTGATCCAGGAACAGCCCGTTCCTGTGGCTCAGCCCAAACCCAAGCCCAAACCCCAGCCAAAGCCGCAGACTGCCGCCCAACCGGCCGCTCCCGCGACTGTTCCTGACGTCGTCCCCCCTCCGGTCGAGACGGAGGTCGTCGAAACCCCGCCAAGCGAGCCGAACCCGATCTATGGAGCCGAGGCGAGCCGGGGGGCTGCCGTTCGCGCGACCCAGTCGGCGACCTCTCCTGTCAACCCGACCTCTGTCATTCCCACCAATCTTGAGGGGTTCTCATCTGCCGCCACCAACGTTTCTGCGGAGACGCTGCAGAAGAACCAGCCGCGTAACGTCAACGATGCACTGACGCGCGTACCGGGTGTGATTGTGATTAACGATGACGGCAACGCGCATCACGGTGGCGTTGCGGTCCGCGGCTCACCGGCGCGGCGTTCGCGCAAAGTCCTTGTGATGGAGGACGGGCATGCCAACAACTTGGCGCTTTGGCTCGACCCATCAGTCCATTATTGGGGGCCCGTCGATAGGTTCGAGAGCATCGAGGTGCTGCGCGGCACGGTCATCACGCATGGTCCCAACAACAACTTCGGCGTCGTCAATGCACGCAATCTATCTCCCTTTGGACCGGCCGAGACCGTCATCAGCGGCGCCATAGGGTTCACGGAAACGAAGCGCGGTGCGTTTGTCGATGAGGATGGCGAGGTCACCGCCGGCAAGAGTGGCACTGATACGTCTGGTCGCTGGCATGTCCATACCCGCCAGCATGCCGAGAATGTCGGGCTCGTACTCTCCTACACCGGTGCGGACGTTCAAGGCGCTTGAGACACTGAGCGCTTAACCTTCAATGATTTTTACAGTGCGATCGGATGGAAGGGATCGAGTCAGGATCTCGTCGTATCTGTGTCCTACGCCCGTCAGCGCGACAAGTATGACGAGCAGAATTTTCTCGGCGAATTTGAGTTGGGAGATTTCAATGCGGCGGATGAGGATGATGCTGCCGATCAGGCTGAGGCCGTGGCGGCCGGTTTCCGCGGAGCGGCCGAACGGGCCTTCTTCGACTTGAAGCATTGCAAGACGTGTTATGCGCCGAACTCGGGTGTCAACACCTATGCGGGCGACATCTGGCGCGGGCAGGTCGTGCACAACGCTTTCGTGGATGACGATACGACGATCACCACCCGCCTCTATGCTGGCCATCACCGTCGCGATCGTTATCAGTTGATTTCCACGGAGGGCAACCCGAGCGAGGGCTCTGGACTTGCTCCCGTCTTTGGCGACACGGAGTTTGAGGACGGTATCGAAAACACGTCGATCCTGTTCGGTGAGAACACGATGTTTGGCCGCTTGCGGACGTTCCGCCACATCGGCGGTGAAATCCGCGGCGAATGGGCGAACCGGGATATCCTGGGTTTCAATCAAGCCATCCAGGCCGGCATTCGTTATGAATTCCAGGACATGACCAACCGGAACTTCCTGGGCCGTGACGGTCAGGTATTGAAGGCGGGCGACAAGGCAGGCGCCACGATCTTCGATCGTGAACTCGATGCCAACGCTGTCTCCGCATTCCTCCAGACAAATATCGATGTGGCGAGCAATCTCAATGTCGTGCCGGGTATACGGTTCGAGTGGTATGAGATCGGCCGCCGCAATCGCGTGGTTGCCCGCGAGGAGAGCGAGGCGGGCGGCGCCGATGACGACGATTGTGATGATGTGGGGCTGGGAGACGAGTGCCTCGAAATCGACGGCCTCGTTCTCAACCCCAACCCGCGGACCGAGGGCTTTTCCAGTTTCAATGCGTTGCCTGGCATCGCCTTCGCCTACACGGGGCTCCACAAGACAACGGTATTCGGCGGCTATCATCGCGGCATGTCGACAGCGATTCTACGCAATGAGGACTTCCCGGCTGATGACGAAATCGGTGACAACTTCAACCTCGGGTTCCGGACCGGTGCCATCAAGGGCCTCGATCTGGAGGTTGTCGGCTTCTATCAGCTCCTCAAGGACTACCAGTTCGGCGCGTCGTTCAACGCGGCCGTCGATCGCTCCTTCGGTCGCGCCGATGAGGTGGAGATCAGCGGCGTGGAGCTCTACAGCCGCCTGAACTCGCAGCCCTTTACCGGAGGGTCGTGGAACTTCTACGGGGAAGCGAACTATCTCTACACGCGCGGCATCTTCAAGGAGGCTCTGGCTTTCGACGACGGCGAGCCGACTGGCGAGAATTTCAATGGCAACCGCATTCCAGAGGTTCCTCAACACGTCGCTGCTTTAACGCTTGGCGTCGAGCAGACACGGGGATGGCGCTGGGATGCGAGCATGACGTGGACCTACCGCGGCGCGTTCTTTACCGATGAAGGCAATACGCCGTTTGGCTTTGGCGGTGAACTCGAGTGTGAAGAGGAGAACCCCGGCGAGTTCGAATGCGAAATCGAAGAGGCAGGAGAGGATGGGGAGGTTCCCAGCATCTGGTTGCTCTCGGCGAGGTTCAACATGGATATCGGAACTACCGGTGCGAGCATCTTCGTTGCAGGCGACAATCTCCTCGACAAGCTCTACATTTCCGATCGCGAGGACGGCATGAAGCCGGGCCTTGGCCGCACGATCTGGACGGGTTTCAAGTACAAGTTCTGACCCTTCAGTTCCGGTTGATATTGTTTGCGACCTGAACCGGCGCCTCCCGTGGGGCGCCGGTTGTCTTTTTGGTGTGCTGCCGAGCGGTCCGTGACCCGTGTCACTGTTTCGACACGCTGTCTGCGAATTGCGGCTGGGACGCCAGTTGTGTGGACCTTCGACGACACATGAGCGGGAAATTTGCTAGGCTAAGGCGAGGAAATCATCCCATCCGCTCCAGGTCTCATGGTTCGCATCGTGTCCCGCAAACTCCCCGCCCGATCTGTTGTCTCAATTCTGATGCCGATGCTCATTCTGCCATTGTGGGTGGACAGTGCTCAGGCCGGGCCGTTTGTCGGCCAGTTCGAAATGAAGGATCTGGAGGCCGGACACGGATACCTCGAATTCCAGAGTCAGAATGCCTGGAACTTCGGTCAGCCCCGCCGCAAATCCACGATCGTCGGTGGCGAGGAGGTTTTCGACGACAACTCCGTCGCCCGCCAGCGTCACGCGCTCGAGATGGAGATGGGGTTCACCACCTTCCTCAAAATGCGTGTCGGCATCGAGTACGAGAAGGAGCGTCTCGACGATCCCGGCACGTTTGCTGCTGCCGATGCTTTCAATCCGCTGCGCCTGGAAGAGGTGGGAGCGGAGGTCATTGGCATCTTCATTCCGCGCGAGGGTGATGGCTTTGGGCTTGGCGCGGTGGTGGAGGTGGAACGGCCGCTCGAGAAGGGCGAGCAGATGAGCGTGATCATGGGTCCGATATTCGAGTTCGCCTCGGGGCCGTGGTTCGCCTCCGCGATCCCGATGATGGTCCATCACTTCGGCGGCGATCCCGACGAGGACGGCATCCGCGACGACAAGTGGGACTTCGCCTACGCGGCGCAACTCGCCTACACGTTCTCGCCATCCTGGACGCTGTCACTGGAGGCATACGGCACCGTGGACCGCGTCGGCTCTTCAGGCACGCGCGGCGAGGCGGCACTGGCTTTCGGCGATCACGACCAGCATCGGCTGGGGCCGATCCTCTATTACACCTACGATTTCGGCCGCAGCATCCGCCCGGATCCCCGGCGCGGGGACGATGGCGATATCGAATCGAGCGAGATGACAATCGGCGTCGGGTTCCTCGCCGGCCTCAACGACAACACACCCAATGGAACGCTGAAGCTCAGCGTCGAGGTCGAGTTCTGAGGCAGAGCCGCGCGGCCTGAGTGGCCCCCGGAGGGATCAGCCCAGATGCCATAAGGCACCCGCGCGTGACCCGGAGTGCTGTTCGGTTTAAGGCCGGAGCGGCAGGAAGCGGGCGGCGATGGGGGAATAGCTGACGGGCTTGGTGCTCTTCTCAGCTGTCTCAGCCGCCTCGATCGCCTGATCGAGCGCCGCGGCAAGATCCTCCAGCCCCGGAACGCGGCGGGCATCGTCGCGCATATAGTGCAACGTCTCGCGCACGGTCGACAGGTCGAGCGAGGGAGGCCAAGGATGGGATCGCGGGATACGGAACACGGGTACGCACCTCGACAGAGCTTAATGCTTGGTTAACGCGTTGAGGAGTTCGTCGCAAGAAGCATGCCGCCCCCAGCGGCATATTTTTTTGGCCGATCGTTTCAGTCTGGGACACGTCATCGAAACTGGTGACCATGTTGACGAGGGCTTCTTTTACTCTGAACCCTCAAAATCGCGCCGTGCGGACCGGGGGCAAATGGTTCGCGCCATCTCCAGATAAGGCGAGTGGGCGCGCGTGAGAAAAAATCCAAGCATTCTGATCATCGTCGAAAACCTGACGGTGCCTCTCGACAGGCGCGTCTGGCAGGAAGCGGGCGCGTTGCGCGATGCTGGCTATACGGTTTCGGTGATCTGTCCCAAAGGTGGACGGTACCAGGCGAGTTACGAGGTCCTGGAAGGGATTCATGTGTTCCGCCACCCGCTGCCCATCGAAGCGCGGGGCGCGGCCGGCTATCTCATCGAATACAGCTGGGCGCTGGCATGGGAGTTCGCTCTCTCGATCAAGGCCTATACCAAGGTGGGCTTCGATAGCGTGCAGGCGTGCAATCCGCCCGATCTGTTGTTCCTCATCGGGGGGTTCTGGAAGTACCTGTTCGGCAAGCCCTTCATCTTCGACCATCACGACATCAATCCCGAGCTCTATGAAGCCAAGTTCGGCCGCCGGGGTGCGATGCATACGGTCCTGGGATGGCTTGAGCGGGCGACCTTCCGCGTGGCCGATGTTGCAATCTCCACCAATGAGTCCTTCCGAGACATCGCTGTGAAGCGTGGCGGCATGGCGAAAGATCGCGTCTTCATCGTGCGTTCGATCCCGGACGTCTCGCGCTTCCGGCGCATCGCTCCCGATCCCACGCTCAAGAACGGCCGGCGCCATCTTGTGGGTTACGTCGGTATCATGGGCGCGCAGGACGGCGTCGATCTCCTCATCGAGGCCATGGCGGATCTGGTTCATGTGCGCGGCCGCCGTGATGTGCAGTGCCGGATTATCGGATCGGGCACAGAGCTGCCCCATCTGGAAGCCCTGGCGCGGGAGCGAGGCCTTCAGGACTTCATCGATTTTCCGGGTTTCCAGTCGGGCGAGACGCTGCTCAAGGCAATGTCGACCTTCGACATCGGCGTCATTCCTGACCCGAAGAACGCCTACAACGACAAGATCTCGATGAACAAGGTGTTTGAGTACATGACGCTCGGCATTCCGTTCGTGCAGTTCGATCTTTATGAGGGCCGCAAGATTGCCGGTGACGCGGCATTCTATGCCGCAGACAATTGCCCGCGCGATCTTGCCGGCAGGATCTGCGAACTGGCCGATGATGCTGAGTTGCGCGCCGCGACCGCTGCGGCAGGTCTTGTGCGGGCCAAGGCCCAGTTGCGCTGGGAGGAGGAACGCTCGCGTCTTCTTGCCGCCTATGCGACCGCTCTCAATGGCCAAGGCCGTTCATTGCCGCGCCCTGTCGTGAGCGCAGTGCCGGAGTGAGCATCCCGCTGATTGCGCGCGCGGGTGTTGATCCGCGGTCGGGTGGATGACTTCAAGCTGGTCGCCGCATCATGACGGCCCGCACGCGCCCGCGTGCATCCGGGAACGCCGAAATCATCATCGCGCTTGTGACGGCCAGAGCCAGCATCAGCGCGCCAAGTGAGGGCATGGGACCGTTCTCGGCCTGGATCATCAGCACGGCCAGAATTCCCAGGAGGGCCGCAGGTGCCAGGAAGAGCGCGCGGGTCATGAAGATGCGCCCAAGATCACGGCCGAGGGGCTTGAGGCGCCAGGTGACGTAAGCGATGGACGCGAGTTCGCCAACGACGCCCGCCGCCGCGACCATCTCCAGTCCGAAGCCCATGAGTGCGGCAAACGCAGCCGGAATGAGCGCGCCGGAGCGGATCAGTCCCGCAACGAGAAATGGCGTCGTCTGGCCGGCGGCCATCAGGGCCATGCCGGGGACAGCCTGCAGCATGCGCAACGCCCACATCGCGGCGAGCCAGGCGACAATTGCGCTGAGGCCCGTGTACTGCGGTCCGAAGGCGATTTGCAGGATGAAACCGCCGACAAGCATCGCGGTGATGAGGTACACACTGGCGAGGAAGACGGTCGCCTCGCTCATAGCGGCGAAGCGTTGCGCCAGCAGGTGGGGCGCATCGCGCGCGTCCGCGAACAGTGGCAGCATGAGCGCATGTCCAACCTTGGCGG
>CAZZPH010000156.1:5885-6481 GCA_964655725.1 uncultured Hyphomicrobium sp. | reverse complement strand
GCAGCGCCTCGTCCGCAGTAAAGCGCCGTCCGGTAAAAATCAGTTCCTTCACGCTTGCGGGCGGCGCCAACCTCATCAGCGTCGCCACCCAGCGCGGCGCATAGCCAAGACCGAGCTTGGCTGCAGGAATTGAGAACTGCGCGGGCTCGTCGCAGATCCTCAGATCACAGCACGCCGCGATCCCAAGCCCCCCACCCAGACAGAAGCCGTGGATCATCGCGATCACCGGTTTGCGGGTGCCCAAGAGTGCGGCAAAGGCCGCTTCGTTCAGCGCATCGTAAGTGCGCGCTGCCTCGCCGGTGCGTGCGCTCTCGAATTCGGAAATGTCCGCCCCGGCAGAAAAGGCCCTGTTGCCCGCACCCCGCAGGACGATCACGCGGACATCCGGATCGGCGTCAGCGGCAGCGAGTTGGACGGGGATATCCGCCCACATGCGTTGCGTATAGGCATTATGGCGCGCGGCATTGTCAGCGACGATCCAGCCGATAGCGCCGGAGCGTTCAAAGCGCAAATGGCCGGGGGTGATGTCCGTGGCAGGATCGCTCATGCAGGCTTGCTCGTTTTCGGGTGTCTCGGAGGATCTCCGCGCCTTATAG
>CAZZPH010000156.1:0-5875 GCA_964655725.1 uncultured Hyphomicrobium sp. | reverse complement strand
CCCAGTGCCGCCGGCCACACCCCGCGCTCCGGCCACACCCTGCCGCCCGCCCTGTCACCCACCCTGTCATAAAGGCTACCTGGAGCGGCCGCTGGCCGCGACCTGCCGTAGGGGTTAGATTTACCTCATGATCGTCCACGCCCATTCCGTCGCATATCGTGTGCCTGCAGGACTGACGCCTCCACGGACAATTCTGTTCGATTGGACCCTGGTGCTTGTGGTCGTCCTCTTGCTGTCGGTCTCGGCCTTCGCCCTGATCGAGCTTGGCTGGCAGTACGGCGAGGCTGGCGGGGCAGCCTGGGAGAAGATCCACCCCGCAACCCTCCTTTCAGCATTGCTGGTCGCGCTGGTTGCCATGACGCGCGGCAACCCACTTCTTGCCGTCGCGGACGCACTCGCGGCACATCCCGCCATCATGGCCTATCTGGCCGGCATCGCGCTGTTGATCGTTCATGCCATGTTCGTCGTGGGCTTGCCGTTCACCACGTTCATCGACACGTTTCTGGCTGCGGCGCTGCTCTTTCTGCTCCTGCGCGATATCGATGACGAGATGCGCCACAAACTGGCCCTCATCGTCCACGCGCTCTTTTTTGCGAACGCGGCCGTTGGAATTGCCGAGTTCGCCCTCAACTTCCGGCTGACGCCGTTGCATATTGGCCAGGAGATCCTTGACGCAGAATGGCGTTCGTCCGCCCTCATGGGTCATCCGCTCTCCAACGCGCTGCTGACCGGCAGCTACATGGTCCTGTTGCTTTCGGGCGGTGCGCGCGACTTGCCCGTATGGATGAAACCGCTCGCCTTTCTTGCCGCTGCCGCGGCCATGATCGTATTCGGCGGCCGTGCCGCAACGGTGCTCGTTCTTGTGTTCGTCCTCTGGAATGTCGTGCAACGTGGCACAGCACTGCTCTCGGGCCGGCCCTTTAATCCTCGTCTCGTGCTCGTCGGCCTCATCGGACTGCCGGTCCTGGCAGGTCTCGTTGTCGCGCTGGCGGACGCGGGCTTTTTCCAGCGCTTCATCGAGCGCTTCATCGACGACGAAGGAAGCGCATCGACGCGCGTGGAGATGTTCGCCCTCGTCGCCCACGTCTCCTGGAGCGAACTGCTGCTCGGGCCAGATCCCGCTCATATCCAGTCACTGATGCGTCATTACGGCCTCGATTATGGGATCGAGAGCTTCTGGCTTTCGCTGTTCCTCACCCATGGGATCATCGTTTCCATGATGTTCTTCACAGCGCTCATCCTGTTCTGCTGGCAGATCCACAAGACAGTACCCCCTAGCTTACCTGTCCTTCTCTACTTCTTCGCCGTCGCCTCCGCGTCCACCAGCCTGTCGTCCAAAACAACCGGATTGGCTGTGCTGGTCCTGATGATCCTGATACTGTTGCCCCGGCCGCGCAGCGAACCTGCGGGGCGGCATGGAGTTGCGGAACGGGGTGGGCCTCAGCGCCTGACCGTGGCATAACACCCGAGTTGGGGCGAACAGTGTAGGGGGAGTAAGGCCATGTCCCGTCAGTACACCTGCGACCGGCGGTCGTTCACGGCGGCGCTGGCGGCGGCCGCCACAGTTCCCCTCTTGGGAACGATGGGGCGGGGTGGAGCTCAAGCTCAGAGCAGCCTCGTGCCGGGCAGCGGCGCCTCCGAGGTTTGGCTGGAACTCGGCCGGCTTGCCCAACAGGCTCAGCGCGCAGGTCTGTCCGTCCCGCGCATGTCGCTCGGCCCGGAAAGCATGACCGACGATTTCTCCTCCACGATGCCGGCGATCGTGGATTTCATGGACAGTCTGACCCAAAGTGTCGAGACGGAGACGGCCGACCGCGCCGACCTCGCAGAAGACCTGCGCGAGGAGGCCAGCGCATTGCTCGGGCGGGTTCTGGCAGCAGAAAAACACCCGCGCGAAGCCATCGAGGACCCTTCCGCGCCCGGCGCTGCACCGACAGCGGCGCCACGCATCGTCGCGCCCAAATTTGAAGAGGTCGCAGACGCCTACGTGCGGCTGTTCAATACCTGCACCATCCGTTCGGACAAAGCGAATGAAGTGCGCTGGTACGTGTCACGCCTGACCGACCCGGCACGGCGCGCACGCTATGAGCGGATCGAGGAAGAAATCTGTGTGCCGTGGTATTTCGTCGGCATCATCCATGGCATGGAGTGCGCGTTCGACTTCAACAAGCATCTCCACAATGGCGACCCGCTGAGATTCAAGACTGTCCAGATCCCGAAAAACCGACCGAGCCCCTGGAACCCGCCCTCAGACTGGCAATCCAGCGCCATCGACGCCCTGCGCTACGACAAGTTCGCAGACCTCACCGATTGGGAGCTGCCGCGCATGCTCTACCGCTGGGAAGCCTACAATGGCTGGCGCAGCCGCCTGTTGTATAAAATCAATACGCCGTACCTTTGGAGTTTCTCCAACCACTACACCAAGGGCAAGTTCGTTGCCGACAACGTTTGGGATGGCAACGCCGTCTCCCGGCAGTGCGGCGCCGCGGTGATGCTGAAAATGCTGGTAGATAGCGGTGCCATCGGACAACCGGCCTGACAACGCAACCGCCGTCAAATCGCACGGCCGGTCGACATCAATCGGAAAAGGCAGGCAGGACGCACCCCTGCGTCCCGCACTTGACCCTTCGGTGCGACCGGCTACCGCTTGACGAGATAGCCGAGAATGGCGCCGCCGAGCACGGCCCATTGCGCTGGCACCTTGCCCCACGGCACATCCGGCACGATCGAGGGTCCGAACGACCACAGCGCCGCCGCGATCAGCGCCACCACGAGCGAAGATGTCAACGTTGCGCTCGACGGCGTGCTGACGTCCTTGACCACCTGAGCGGCCAAGAGGCCGATAAGGAAAATGACGATCGCGGCGATCAGCGCATACAGGTAAAGGCTGAACGCAGCGGGAACCGGTACAAACTTCGCGATCATTGGTGTCAGCACGAAGCCGCCGGCGATCTGCAGCAGCAGCAAGACGAGACGTCCCAGCATGTTTCTTCTCCCCCAAGCCTGAATCATCAAATCCAGTGTTCAGAAAGCTATCATGGTGAGGATGACACGCAAGCAACAGTCCCCACGCCTCTGCTGCGCAACAGTTTTTCCAAGTTCGCTACACGCGATCGAATCGCTTTTGGATCTGCAAACGGGGTCAGACCCCTAAGGAGGGGTCTGACCCCACACCCTCCACAGCCAGACTCTAAGCCACTTTTGCTCTGAAAGATTGCGGATCGTAATTCAGAACCGGCGCGAGCCAGCGCTCGCACTCCTCAACCGACCAGCCCTTGCGCGCTGCGTAGTCTTCCACCTGATCGCGCTCCACTTTGCCGACCCCGAAATAGTGGCTCTCGGGATGAGCGATGTAGAGACCCGACACCGACGAACCCGGCCACATGGCAAAGCTCTCCGTCAGCGAAATTCCGGTGTGGCGTTTCACGTCCATGAGCCGCCAAAGCGTTGCCTTCTCCGTATGATCAGGCTGGGCAGGGTAGCCGGGTGCGGGCCGGATCCCATGATATTTCTCTAAGATGAGATCCTCCGTGCTCAGCGTCTCGCTCTTCGCGTACCCCCACAGTTCGCGCCGCACGCGCTCATGCATACGCTCTGCAAACGCCTCCGCCAAACGATCGGCCAGCGCCTTCAGCATGATGCGGCCGTAATCGTCGGTCGTCTTGAAGTGGGCATTCAAGGCCTCCTCCTCGCCGATGCCGGTCGTGACCGCAAAGGCGCCGATGTAGTCCTTCAGTCCCGTCTCCCTTGGAGCGATGAAATCAGAAAGCGCGGTATGGGCGCGGTCGCGCGCCGGATCGCGCGCAATCTGCTGACGCAACGTGTGCAGCGTGGCCAGTTTGGCGATACGCGGCTCTCCCGAATAAAGCTCGATGTCGTCGCCGATACTGTTGGCCGGCCAGAACCCGACGACGGCATTCGCCGTCAGCCATTTGCCCTCGACGATCCGCGTCAACACGTCCTGGGCATCTGCAAACAGCTTGCGCGCTTCCGTGCCGACCTTGTTGTCATCGAGAATTTTCGGATAGCGGCCGGAGAACTCCCAGGTCTGGAAGAACGGCGTCCAATCGATGTAGGGCACAAGCTCGGCCAGATCGTAGGCATGGAAAGCCCGCGGCCCCATGAACGATGGTTTAGGCGGACTATAAAGTTTCCAGTCAATTTCGAAGGGGTTGGCGCGCGCTGCAGCAAGCGTGATGCGGTTCTTCTTTGCCTCACTGGCGAGGTGCGCTTCACGCACTTTGATATACTCCGCCCTGGTCGCAGCAACGAACCCGCCCTTATCCGTTTCAGACAACAGGTTGGAGACCACACCGACCGCGCGGCTGGCGTCCAGCACGTAGACGGCCTGCCCACGATGGTAGTTCGGAGCGATTTTCACCGCGGTATGCACGCGGCTCGTCGTTGCCCCGCCGATCAGCAACGGGACTGCGAAACCCTCCCGCTCCATCTCGGCGGCCACGTAACACATCTCATCCAATGACGGCGTAATGAGTCCGGACAAGCCGATAATATCGACGTCCTTCTCCTTCGCCGTCTGAAGGATCTTGGAGGCCGGCACCATGACGCCGAGATCGATCACCTCGTAGTTGTTGCACTGGAGCACGACACCAACGATGTTCTTGCCGATATCGTGCACATCGCCCTTCACCGTCGCCATCAGGATCTTGCCCGCCGCGGGCTTGGAGGCCAGTCCTGACGCTTCCTTCTCCGCCTCCAGGAACGGTTGCAGGTAGGCGACAGCCTGCTTCATCACGCGCGCCGATTTGACGACCTGCGGCAGAAACATCTTGCCAGCGCCAAACAGGTCGCCAACCACGTTCATCCCCGCCATCAGCGGCCCTTCGATGACGTGCAGCGGCTTGTCGGCCTTCTGGCGCGCCTCCTCGGTGTCGGCTTCGATGAAGTCCGTAATGCCGTGGACCAGCGCGTGCGTCAGACGCTCTTCGACGGGCGCGTCGCGCCATGCGAGGTTCTTCTCGACCTTCTTGGCTCCGTCGCCCTTGAACCTCGGTGCTGCGTCAAGCAGCCGGTCGGTGGCATCGTCGCGCCGGTTCAACACCACATCCTCGCACAACTCGCGCAATTCGGCGGGGATGTCGTCATAGACCGTAAGCTGCCCGGCATTCACGATCCCCATATCCATGCCGGCCTGGATGGCATGATAGAGAAAGACCGAATGCATGGCTTCGCGCACAGGCTCGTTGCCTCGGAACGAGAACGAGAGATTGGAAACCCCGCCTGAAATATGGACCAGCGGCATCTTCTTTTTGATCTGACGCGTGGCCTCGATAAAGGCCAGTCCATAGCCGTTGTGCTCTTCGATGCCGGTCGCAACCGCAAAAATGTTGGGATCAAAAATGATATCTTCCGGCGGGAACCCAACGACCTCCGTCAGAAGCTTGTAGGCGCGCTCGCAGATTTCCACCTTGCGCTCGACGGTATCGGCCTGGCCCTGCTCATCGAAGGCCATGACAACGACGGCCGCACCATAGCGCAGGATCTTGCGCGCCTGTTCCAGGAAGGGGCCCTCGCCTTCCTTCATCGAGATCGAATTGACGATCGCCTTGCCCTGCACGCACTTGAGACCGGCTTCGATGACGCTCCACTTGGAACTGTCGATCATGATCGGTACCTTCGAGATATCAGGCTCGGAGGCGATCATGTTGAGAAACGTCGTCATCGCCTTCTCAGAATCGAGAAGACCCTCGTCCATGTTGACGTCGATGATCTGCGCGCCGCTTTCGACCTGCTGGCGCGCAACGGAGAGCGCTGCCTGATAGTCGCCGGCCTCGATGAGCTTGCGGAATTTCGCCGAGCCTGTGACGTTGGTACGCTCACCGACGTTGATAAATGACTGTGCTGCGGAGGTCAT
>CAZZPH010000155.1:0-6494 GCA_964655725.1 uncultured Hyphomicrobium sp. | reverse complement strand
TGGCCGCGCGCAGCAGAACATCGCCCACCACTACGACATCGGCAACGCGCTCTACCGGCTGTTCCTCGACGAGGGGCTCTTCTATTCCTGCGCCTATTTCGAGAATGACGATGACACCCTCGAGGCGGCTCAACGGGCCAAGTGCCGGCTGATCGCCGCCAAGCTCGGCCTCAAACCCGGTCAGAGAATTCTCGACATCGGCAGCGGTTGGGGTGGCCTTGCCATCTATCTGGCCCAGATGGAGGACGTCGAAGTCCTGGGGGTGACGCTCTCGAAAGAACAGCACGCACTCGCCCAAGAGCGCGCACAAAAGGCCGGCGTCTCAGACCGCGTTCGATTCGAACTCCGGGACTACCGCGAACTTGATCAAAAATTCGACCGTCTCGTGTCCGTCGGCATGTTCGAACACGTTGGAGTGCCGCGCTACAACGAGTTCTTCCAACATGTAAACAAACTGATGCCCGACGACGGCGTGATGCTTCTACATTCGATCGGCCACATGAGCCCGCCCTCTACGGCCAGCCCCTGGCTGCGCAAGTACATCTTCCCCGGCGCCTACTCACCCGCTCTTTCGGAAGTGTTTCCCGCGGTCGAACGCAATCGCCTCTGGGTGACGGACTGTGAGTTTCTTCGGCTGCACTATGCCATGACGCTGAAGCACTGGCACACCCGGTTTGAGAAACATCGCGCCGAAATTCAGGCGATGTATGATGAACGCTTCTGCCGCATGTGGGAGTTTTATCTTATCAGCGCCGAAATGATGTTTCGCACCGGCGCCCAGGAAGTCTTCCACCTTCAACTTTCCCGCACGCGCGATGCGTCTCCCATCCGCCGCGATTACATGATCGACGTCCAACGAGAGCTGAAGCGTCGCGAAGCCGACCGCCTCCCCAAACTTCTGCAGACATCTTAAGAATACCGCTGGAGTAGGAAGCTAACGACGTGAACTACAGTTTTTAGCCCAATTCAGGATCAGCCTTTTCGGCAGGGCACGATGATGGTGCACACCTCTGACGGGATACTTTGTGAGTGGTCCTGCAGGACTGCGCGCTGCCCCCTTGTTGCCCGAACCAACCACGCCATGCCGCCGGCACACCATCGCCCTCACGGGCAGGGATTAGCATCCAGCATGACGAGGTCGTCGAGCACGCCCTTCAAGGCATAGTCGCCATTGTCGATGACAAGCTCGCTCGTCACGCCGTTCTCATGAAACCGGAACGACATTTCATAGAGCGGCGGAGAATCGATGCGCTTCGCAACCGGGTCGAAATACGCAATCGCAATCGGCCAGACACGGACAGCGGCCAATTGATCGGCCGCCTTGACGTTCGCAAGCTGGCGCGCCGGGCCCGCGCGCTCCAACTTTCCGATCGCAGACGACGTCGCGTAATAAGTCCCCCCGCCTTCCGCACCGTCGTAGATATTCGCCGTAAACATCAGTTGCCCCGCGCGCGCATGCCGGATGACCTCCATGGAGTGCTCGATGGGGAAGTACATGTCACCAGACAGCTTCAGGTTATCCTTCTTCGGTTTGGTCAATTCGACGGCGATACCACTGCGGGAGCCCTTGGGCTTGTTGGCCACGCCTTGGGTCTGGTCCGTCAGGCGCTCGCTGCCATAGGTCGTCGAGTTGAAGCGCAGCCGCGTGGCCGGCACATCCTCCCAGCTCGACGTGCGCAAGTCGCTCACCTCCGTCTGCCCGCTGGTGTTGGTGATCTCGGTCACGAAGCGCATGGTCTGAGCGTAGCCTTCACAGGCATTGCCCATGAGTTCATAGACGATGCGGCCGGTGACACTCGACACGCTGCTGCCCGGCGCGGTGCGCGCGAGTGACAGATCGTAGACGGCGCGATGCGGCTGGAAGATCACGGCGTCGGTCTGCTTGCCTGCGGCTGCGGCCGGCAACGCGGCAATGAGCGCGGCCATTGTCGCTGTAAGCAGCCGCAGACCTGACGAACTCTTCAAACAATCCATTCCTGGTCCTCAAAAGGCTGAGCGGGCGGAACGTGACAGTTGCCGGGGACCGGATTTCGCCCCGGACTTGTGAGCTGACTGATCACCAGACTTAAGACCCGAACGGGTCCTGCCCCCGGCCGCACCCTGACACAGTGCCGGGCGGTTGCCGTGGGATAGATTTGTCGATTGCCCGTTGCAAACATCATAACAGCAGCCGACAAGGGACACCGCCTTACTACCTCAACCTATGAATTCGATACCAGCACCGCAAGGAGTTCAAACGATGCCCGGATTGGTCGACGCCCGATTGAAGTCTCTCGGACTGGATCTGCCCGAAGCACCCGCTCCCGTAGCCAACTATGTTCCGGCCCTCATCGCCGGCGAGTTGCTGTTCATCTCCGGGCAGATCGCAAAGGCCGCGGATGGTTCCATCGTAAGCGGCACAGTCGGGGGCGACCTCAGCATCGAGGACGGTCAAAAAGCCGCACGGTTGTGCGCCCTCAATATTCTGGCGCAGGCTCGGGCCGCGCTCGGCGATCTGGATCGGATCGTCCAGGTCCTGCGGCTCACCGGCTTCGTCAATGCGGCGCCCGGCTTTACCGCGCATCCGAGCATCATCAACGGGGCGTCGGATCTCATGGTCGAAGTTCTGGGCGACAAGGGACGCCACACGCGCGCGGCCGTCGGCGCGGCCGGCTTGCCGGCCGGCACTGCCGTCGAGGTGGATGCCATTTTGCGCATTGCGCCGTGAGGCCGGCCGATGCGGGACATGGCGTCATTCATCCGTCCTATCGCTCATCGCGGGCTGCATGATCCCGATGGCGGGCTGGAAGAGAACACGGCGGGCGCATTCCAGGCGGCCCTCGCGGCGGGTGTCGGCATCGAATGCGATGTACGCCCCGCCCGTGGCGGCCTGCCCGTGGTGTTCCACGATGCCACGCTGGACCGCATGACCCATGCGACTGGGCCCCTTCGAGACCTCTCCCCCGCCGCACTGGCCCAAGTCCGGACGCGGCGCACGGGCGAACCGCTGCCGGCGCTTGATGAGGTGCTGCATCTCGTTTCGGGCCGCGTGCCCCTTCTCATCGAGGTTAAGAGTGAGTGGGAACCACCCGATACCGACTTCCTCCGCCAGATCGCGGCGGCCTGCCTCGACTATGACGGCCCCGTCGCGCTGATGTCGTTTGACCCTGATGTCATGACGGTCCTGCGCGAGCTTGCACCCCAGGTCCCGCGCGGCATCGTCTCGGGCAGCTACCGGGATGCTGACGGCTCGCGCTGGTGGGGGGAGGACGTGACGGCCGAACGGGCCGAGCGGCTCTGCCATCTGCTCGAGTCAGGTCCCGCAGCACCTGATTTTTATGCCTACGACGTCAGTGCGCTACCGACACCGGTCACCCGCTTCGTGCGGGAGGTCTGCAGGAATCCCCTGTTTACCTGGACGGTTCGCACCCAATCCGATCGCCAGACGGCGCGCCTTTGGGCCGACGCACCCATTTTCGAGGGCGACGTCAAGCTGCTGCGGCTTGAAGCGGGGACATCCATAGGGTAGGTACGACCCAGTGCGCCGTGCGGTACGCGCATGAATTCCGCCATCACACCAGGGGGATCCTTATGGCAATCGATACATCGGGTGGCCATCCGTCGATGGACTACGAACAGCACAAAGACACTTACGGCCGGTTCCTGCACTATACGAAAGTGTCAATCGTATTTCTCGTTCTTCTCTTGATCGGCATGTACGTCTTCCTCGTATAAAGGGGCCGCGATCCGGGAAGGGCCCTGCAACAGCCCGCGGGGCTCTTTCTCGCGCTCGCTCTTGACACACGTCCCCACCTCGTCCCGGTCCTCGCGATCGAACAGGTTCGAGCCCCGCCCCCTCAGCGACAGCGCACGCGCTGATCTAAGCCAACGGAAAGCCGCATGATCACCATCGCAGTGACCGCCGAGGATGCCGACGAACCACGAGTTGCCATCTCGCCGGAGACCGTGAAGAAGCTGACGGCCCTTGGTGCGAAAGTCAGAGTCGTGAGCGGGGCTGGAAGCAGGTCGCGGTTCTCCGACGCCATGCTCCAATCTCAAGGTGCCGAAATCGTCGCCAGCGCCAAAGACGCTATCGACGGTGCGGACTTCCTTCTAAAGGTCCGCCGGCCGGGCGCCGATGAAGTCTCAGCCCTGAAACCCGGTGCAATGGTCGTGGCAATGATCGAGCCATTTGCCGATCGCGCGGGCCTGGAAGCCGCGGCGCAAAAAGGCGCGACACTCTTTTCTATGGAATTCATGCCGCGAATTACACGCGCGCAGTCGATGGACGTGCTGTCCAGCCAGGCGAATCTCGCCGGCTACAAGGCGGTCGTCGATGCTGCCTCGATGTTCGGACAGGCGCTGCCGATGATGATGACCGCGGCAGGCACGGTTCCTGCGGCGAAGATCTTCATCATGGGCGTCGGCGTTGCGGGTCTTCAGGCCATCGCGACGGCCCGGCGGCTCGGCGGCATCGTGTCAGCCACCGACGTTCGCCCGGCCACCAAGGAGCAGGTGCAGTCGCTTGGCGCCAAGTTTGTGGCCGTCGAGGACGAGGAGTTCAAACAGGCCCAGACGGCGGCGGGCTACGCCAAGCCGATGTCGGCGGACTATCAGGCCAAGCAGGCCGAACTCGTGGCCTCCCATATCAAGGCTCAGGACATCGTCATCACGACGGCCCTTATTCCCGGCCGGCCGGCGCCGCGGCTCATTACCCGCGCCATGGTCGAGAGCATGAAGCCCGGCGCCGTCATTGTCGATCTGGCGGCTGAGCGGGGCGGAAACTGCGAACTGACCGAGCCCGGCAAGACGGTCGAGATCGGCGGGGTCAAGATCGCCGGGCCCATCAACCTCTCCGGTACGGTGGCCGTGAATGCCTCCGCACTCTACGCAAAAAACATCTATGCCTTCCTCGAAACCCTGATCGATAAGAAAGAGAAAGTTCTCAAAATCGACTGGGAGGATGAGATCGTCAAAGGCACACTCGTCGCCAAGGACGGCAAGATCGTCCATCCGTCCCTGCAATCGGAAGCCGCGTGAGGATCGAAACGCCATGCCGCGACTGAAATCATCTCTGTGTTCAATTGTGGCGCTGGCCACCGTGTCTCTTACGATGACGCTTGCCATGTCCGGCGCAGCGCATGCCGCCGGTGGCGATCCCGTCGATCCCTCGATTTACCGGCTCATGGTGTTCGCCCTGGCCATCTTTGTCGGCTACTACGTCGTCTGGAGCGTCACGCCCGCGTTGCACACGCCGCTGATGTCGGTGACGAACGCGATCTCATCGGTGATTGTCGTCGGCGCGCTTCTGGCCGTCGGCGTCTCGCTGGTCAAAGACGGCTCTTACCTCGCCAAGCTCTTCGGCTTCCTCGCGCTCACGATGGCCTCCGTCAACATCTTCGGCGGCTTCCTCGTCACGCAACGCATGCTCGCCATGTACAAGAAGAAAGAACCCAAGAAGGATGCATCGAAGTAGCCTCGCAGGCGCTTTGAGAAGCCTTCCCCGCGAAACCGCAACCGCCCGGCCCGCAGGCCCGAATAGGACCGCCAGACCATGAGCGCCAATGTTGCCGCCCTTCTCTACCTCGCCTCGGGCATTCTCTTCATTCTCGCATTGCGCGGGCTCTCGCACCCGGAAACATCACGCCAGGGCAACGTGTTCGGCATGGTGGGCATGGCGATTGCCATCATCACCACACTGGGACTTCTGGGTGAGCCAGATTCGATCCTTACTTGGCTTTTGATTGCGGCCGGCATCGGGATCGGCGGTTTTATCGGCGCCAAGATCGCGCGCGAGATTCCCATGACGCAGATGCCGGAACTCGTCGCCGCCTTCCACTCGCTTGTCGGCCTCGCAGCCGTGTTCGTTGCCGCCGCCGCGCTCTACGCGCCGGAAGCGTTCAACATCGGCACACCCGGCAATATCGGAGGTTTGAGCCTCCTGGAAATGTCGCTCGGCACGGCGATCGGCGCCATCACGTTCACTGGATCGGTGATCGCGTTTGCGAAACTGTCCGGCCGCATGTCCGGTGCACCGATCATCTTGCCGATCCGCCACATCATCAACGGTGCATTGTTCCTGCTGATCATCTGGCTGATCTACTCGTTCGCCATGTCGGGCGGGTCGGGATGGATGTTCTGGGCCATCACGGCGCTGGCGCTCCTGTTCGGCATCCTTCTCATCATTCCGATCGGCGGCGCGGACATGCCCGTCGTTGTCTAGATGCTCAACTCCTATTCCGGCTGGGCGGCCGCAGGCATCGGCTTCACGGTCGGCAACGTCGCGTTGATCATCACCGGAGCCCTCGTCGGCTCCTCCGGTGCGATCCTCTCCTACATCATGTGCAAGGGGATGAACCGCGCGTTCTTGTCGGTCATCGCCGGCGGCTTCGGCGGCGAGACGGCTGCGGCGGGCGGCACTGGCGAGCAGAAGCCCGTCAAGCTCGGCTCGGCGGAGGATGCTGCCTACGTTCTGAAAAACGCCTCCAAGGTCATCATCGTGCCGGGCTACGGCA
>CAZZPH010000154.1:0-6551 GCA_964655725.1 uncultured Hyphomicrobium sp. | reverse complement strand
ACCGCGATCGTAAAAAACATGAAAAGCAACTGGCGCTCTTCCAGCAGGACCTCGACCCAGATGTTATACTTGGGATCAAGCCCGGTGCCCGTGATCATGGACTTCAAGCTGCGCGCCCAGCTGAGTAGGTAAGACAGTGTCTCCGGGGAGTTGTACCCCACCACCCCCAGCGCGATGGCACCGAGCACGAGCGAGATGAAGAGCGTGCCTGTCGAGAGCAAGAGGCGCAAGAGCATCGGATGTCCCCCCGGACCAGCGGATTGCCTTCCCAAAGAAGCGTGTAGCATGTCTGCTCGCGCGGGCCTAGGTCCGCACCCGCCGGCGTCAGCCCGCCACGGCCGCCCGAACCGCCACATCCCACGCCACCCTCAACGAAGCCGGCCCCGTTTGATCCTTCTCAAAGGCCCCACTCTCGGGGCGGGCGATACTTTGCCAATTGAGGCCCTGGAACGAGGGAAATGCAGGCAATGAGTCATCACCGAGCGGCGCTGACCGCCGTCCTGGCGTTGAGCGTGATATCAGCTCCCGCTGCTGCGGATCCGTTGGAGGACTGCCTGTCCCGGCGCGATCCTGCCTTCAGAATCAGCGCATGTACCGAGGTAATCGGCGGCACATATGCCCCCGCCGACAAGGCGCGTGCTCATCGCCTGCGCGCAGAAGCACGATTGGCAGCGGGCGCGCGCCAAGAGGCCATTGCCGACTACAGTGCTGCATTGTCACTGGGAGGCGAGGATGCCGTGGCCTTCGCCGGCCGGGCCCAAGCTCTGCTTTCTGACGGCGAGACACAAGGCGCCATCGCGGATCTTTCGAACGCTATCCGGCTTTCGCCCCGCACAGCGTTCTACCGCAACGCCCGGGGTCATGCTCATCTCGTGGCTGGTCGCGCCGAGCAGGCCCTGGAGGATTTCAACGAGGCCGTGCGCCTCGACCCGGGAAGCGCCAGTGCGCTCAACAACCGCGGACTGGCGCGGGCCAAGTCCGGAAGCGTCGATGCCGCTATCGCCGATTACACTCAGGCGATCGGCCTCAATCCCATCTACGCCCTGGCGTATACGAACCGGGGTTACGCCTTCGAGGCGAAAGGCATGCGCGAGGATGCCATCGCCGACTTCAATCGGGCCTTGGAACTCGATCGTTCCCTGGTCGGTGCCCGCGAAGGTCTGAGGCGGCTCAAGGCCGACGATCCCAAATCAGCCGATACAGATCGGCTCATTTCGGAAGGCCGCACTTTGACAGAGAAAAACTGTGGCTGGTGCCACGCGACCGGCGCCAAGGGCGACAGTCCCAACGCGAAAGCGCCGCCTTTCCGTGTTCTGGTCGAACGGCATCCAATTCAGGCCCTCCGAGAGCCCTTGTCCCGTGGCATCGCAGCACCTCATGACGAAATGCCCAACTTCAAGCTGCCCGATGCCGACATCGACCGGATCATTGCCTACATTGACAGTCTGGGACGTTAGCACCCGTGAGGCCGCAGGCCGCCGGGCAGGCCCGCTACACCAGAAGCATCGTCGCCATCAGGGAGTCATTCTATGAAACGCCTCGCAGCAGCGATCCTGCTTTCGGTTCTCCTCACGCCCGCTGCGTGGGCCGCCGGGGAGGTCGGAAATGCCCGTCTCGGTCTGGAATATGCCAAAGCGCACTGCGTGGGATGCCATGCGATCGCCTTTGATGACATTGCCTCCCCCAATCCGGATGCCCCGCCGTTCAAATGGGTGGCTGACACCGCAGGACTGACGCGCACCGCCCTGGTCGTCTTCTTCCAATCTCCGCATCCGACCATGCCCAACCTCGTCCTCGGGCCAGAGGAAACGGACAACATGATCGCCTACATCATGAGCTTGAAGGGCGAAGGGAAGAACGCACCGCAGTAGTCGGGACAAGGGCGCTGGAACATGCCGGGCAGCGATCCTCTCCCGGTGCCACCGGATGACCGCAGCACGCGCACAAGCGATGCCCACCCGGCTTTACGCCATGCGTGACAGCAACGCGCTCATCGAACACGAAGCAGGCCCCCTGCCACAAGCTCTCCTCTTCCGGCACCTCCTCGAGGTATTTCAGAATGCCACCCTGAAGGTGGTGGACCTCTGAGAAGCCATGGGCGAGCAGGTATGCCGATGCCTTTTCACAGCGGATTCCGCCCGTGCAGAACATCGCAATCCGGGTATGGCGCGCCGGATCGAGATGCTCGGCGACGAAGTCCTTGAAGCCGGTGAAGCTCCGTGTGCCAGGATCGATGGCGCCGCGAAAGGTACCGACTGCGCATTCGTAGTCATTGCGGGTATCGATCAGCACCACGTCGTCTTGCGTGATGAGCGCATTCCAATCCTTCGGCGCGACATAGATACCGGCACGCCGGCTGGGGTCTGCCTCAGGTGCCCCGAATGTCAGGATCTCATCCTTGACCTTCACCTTCCAGCGATCGAAGGGACGGGTCGGGGCAAGCGACTCTTTGGAGACGAGATCGGCAAAACGCGGGTCCCGTTTCAGATAACACAGCAACGCGCGCACACCCGCATCCGGCCCTGCAACGGTCGCGTTTATACCCTCGGGCGCCAGGAGAATGGTGCCGCACAGACCCTCCGAGCACCCCAGCGCAAAAAGCGTGTCGCGCAGCGCGGGACAATCAGCGATGGGAACAAACTTGTAGAAGGCCGAAACGGTGAAGCTCATGACCGCGCTGCAATACCTGGTTCGATGGACGACGTCGCAAAGGGGGAACACAACTCCGCATGACAGTAGTTTTCAAAGCCGCATCGCGCGGCGGTGACGCCGGATCTGCCCCGTCAGCCACGCCCGGAAGTTCCGGACGGCTGCCAGCGATCCTGCGCCCGGGCGCTGCGCGATGCAATAGCAGCTGGGTATCGTCCTGCGAATCGGAAACGGCGCAACAAGGTGCCCGCGCCGCAACAGGTCCTCGGCCATAATGTTGTCGGCAAGCGCCACGCCACCACCGTTAATCGCCTCACGAATGGCCAACGCAGGATCATGGAAAATCGGACCCGCCGTCGCATCGACGCCTTTGACACCCACCCCCTCGATCCACTCCTCCCACCACGCGGTGGTGTTCTCATGGAGCAAGCGAAAGCGCGCCAGATCTGAGGGGGCCTTCAAGCCCGTCTTTCCGTCGGCGAGTTTGGGGGCACAAACCGGAATGATGATGAGCGACACGAGCCGCATGAGCTTTGGGTCATCAAATTTCTCTGGAGCAAAAAGTATACGCAGGTCGGCATCCGGATTGCCCCCTTTGCCCGCATCGTCGTGGATGGAAACTTCAAACTCGCAGTCGGGATGCGCAGCGCGGAAGCGCGGAAGCCGGTCGGCAAGCCAAAGATTCATGAAGGTCGCATTGATGGACAGCGTCATGCGCTTCTGGCGCCGTCGGCGCTGCGGACCGTAGGCTGCGACCTCCTCGGTCGCTGCATTGATTATCTCAAAAGCCGCGGTCAGCCGCCGGGCGTAGTGAACAGCCTTTTCCGTCGGCATCACCTGCCTGAAGCCGCGCTCGAACAAGTCGATCCCGAAATGCTCTTCGAGCGTGCGCACATGACGGCTGACGGCGGACGGCGTCAGATTGAGTTCCTCGGCCGCCATCTTGAAACTTGCCAGACGCGCGGTGGCCTCGAAGGCGCGGATAGCATTGAGGGAGGGCAGCGGCATGACCTCGTTGTCCCATTCCAGCGCCCGGGTCCTGAGCATCTCCGCCAGATCACGAGCCCATCGCGTGTTCGCGGTCTGGTCTGACGAACGCCTTCGGGCCCATTCGGCACCCCCCAGCACTGTCCAGAACACCGAGCTTCCTTCGGTTGAGTTTTACTCAACTCATGAGTGCAGAAATAGCGTTTGTCACCCCATTTCTCAAGACGGATCGTGTGCCCGACCGCTACCCCTCCCCGATTTGCAGTTTGCAGGAGATGATGTCATGCGCCGCAATGCACCTCTGCCACGTCTGGCCGCCCTGATCCTGATGTCTGCTGTTTTCGGGCCTCCCGCTAGCGCTGCCGAAAACGAGGTGCGCATCTTCTTCTGGTACGACTACGTGCCCGCGGGCGTCATCGCCGACTTCGAGAAAGAGACCGGTATCAAGGTCACCTACGACAGCTTTGAAGCAACGGAAATGCTGACGACGAAGCTGATGGCCGGCAAGTCCGGATACGATGTGGTGATGCCGACGGCTTCGGTTCTGGGACGCTACATCAAGGCAGGCGTGCTGCAGACAATCGATGCGGCCAACGTCAGCAACAAGAAGGATCTCGATCCCAGCGTCATGAAGGTGCTTGCCGATCAGGATCCCGCCAACGACTACGCTCTTCCCTATGCCTACGGGACAACCGGCATCGCTTACATCCCCGCTAAAATCACCGAGCGGATGGCGGAGGCCCCGATCGACAGTCTCGACATCATTTTCAAACCCGAGCTTGCCGCCAAATTCGCCGACTGCGGCATCGCGATGGTCGATTCTCCCGAAGGCGTCATGTCGGTCGCCCTCAACTACCTGGGCTTCGATCCCTTCTCCTCGGACGAGCAGGAGCTGGCGAAAGCCACCGAACTCTTGATGGCCATCCGCCCCCATATCCGCCACTTCAAGACCGGCGCGATCATCAACGAACTCGCCAACGCCGACATCTGCCTCGCACTGGCATGGAGCGGCGATACCTACATTGCGGCGGGGCGTGCCGAGGAGGCCAACGCGGGGGTGGAGGTTGCCTATGCGATCCCCAAGGAAGGAACCGAGATCTTCGCCGATGTCATGGCGGTTCCTGCCGACGCTCCCAACGCCGGGAATGCGCACCTGTTCATGGATTACATCTTGAGGCCGGAGGTCATCGCCAAGGTCACGAACGAATTGTGGTATCCCAATGCCAACGCGGCGGCCACCAGCCTCGTTGACGAAGCCATTCGCAGTGATCCCAACATCTATCCAGCCCCCGAGATGATGCAGAAGCTCTTTCCCGCCAAGCCCCGCGATGACCGGGATATGCGTCAACTGATGCGGCAGTGGACGAGGTTCCAGACCGGTCAGCGCTGAGAGCTGGCCTCACGCGAACTCGATGCGCTCAATCACAATCGCCACCTGCAATTCACAAGGACTGAAACCACGCCATGACCGATGCTCCCCTGCGCCCGAAAGATGTCGATACGGCCGTGTTCGCTGGCAGCCTCAAGGGCGGATCGCATGAGCCGCTCTACTGCGGGGTGCTCTCATTCATGCGGCGCAAGATCACCCGCAATCTGGATGGCGTGGACGTCGCAATCTGGGGCATTCCCTTCGATGCCGCCGTCTCCAATCGTCCTGGCGCCCGCTTCGGGCCCCAGGGCGTGCGCCGTGCCTCCGCCATTCTCGAAGGTGATCCCCAGTACCCGTTCCGCGCCGACCCGTTCGAAGCCCTCGCCGTCATCGACTATGGCGACTGCTCGCTCGATTACGGCCGCAACGATCAGGCGCCGGGTCAGATCGAAGGCCAGGCCAGCGTGGTCCTCGATGCCGGCACAAAGCTCATTTCGATCGGCGGCGATCATTACGTGACATGGCCGCTCCTAAAAGCGCACGCAAAGAAATACGGCCCCATGGCTCTCGTCCAGTTCGATGCCCACCAGGATACGTGGTTCGACGAGGAGGAACGCATCGATCACGGCTCCTTCGTCGCGCGTGCGGTTAAGGCCGGCATTATCCGCCCCGAACGCTCGATCCAGATCGGCATCCGCACTCACGCTCCCGAGGATTGCGGAATAGAGATCATCCACGGCGAGGATATCGAGACGCTCGGCGTTGCCGGAGTCGTCGAGCGCATCCTGGCGCGGGTGGGGGATGCTCGCACCTACATCACCTTCGACATCGATTGCCTCGATCCCGCCTTCGCACCAGGAACCGGCACACCCGTCGCCGGCGGGCTCTCATCGCGCGAAGCGCTGATGATGCTGCGCCGCCTCGCCAGCCTCGACATTGTGGGCGCTGACGTCGTCGAAGTCGCCCCCGCATACGATCACGCCGACATTACATCGATTGCCGGCGCTGCCGTCGTTCAGCATTATCTGGGACTAATGGCAGAGCGCGCGGATTTGAACTCTGCATGAGGCAGTAGCAGGAAATTAGACGTTCGCGCGGGGCGGGAAGTCCGGCCGGACTGCAGACCTCACACGTCGAGGTTTGCCACCGTCAGCGCATTCTCCTGGATGAATTCGCGCCGTGGCTCCACGACATCGCCCATCAGCTTGGAGAAGATCTCGTCAGCTTCCGCCAAGTCACCGATCTTGACCTGCAAAAGCGTGCGCGCGTCACGATCGAGCGTCGTCTCCCAGAGCTGTTCCGGGTTCATTTCGCCAAGGCCTTTGTAGCGCTGCAGGCTGAGACCCTTGCGGCCGGTCTCATAGATCGCATCCAGGAGAGCGCGGGGGCCGAAGATCGCTGAACTGTCGCCCTTGCGCTTCAGGCGCGCCGGTGTGCCATAAACGTCGGCAAGCTCGCCATGCAGATCGTTGATGCGCCGGGCATCAAGAGAGGCCAGCAGCGCCCGGTCCAGAACATGGACTTCCGCAACACCGCGCACCTCGCG
>CAZZPH010000153.1:0-6564 GCA_964655725.1 uncultured Hyphomicrobium sp. | reverse complement strand
CCGCCACGATCCTGCATGCGGGCTATCTGACGTCGGTCGATATCGTGCTCGGCGCGATCCTGATGCTTGGCGGTGTCATCGGCGCGCAGTTCGGCACAGCGGCGGGCAATCAGATGAAAGCCGAACAGCTGCGCCTCATTCTGGCAGCGATTGTGCTGTTGGTCTGCGTGAGGCTGGGCTGGGATCTCGTCGCGATGCCCGCCGAGTTCTATTCCATCTCTCACGAACGGAGCGCACCGTGATGATGCGCAGGCGAGCAAACAAATCACGATCGATCTGGGGCGGGAGCGTCGTTCTGGCGGCTCTTGCCGTTGCCGTTGCCGCGATGATGCCCCTGCCCCTGCCCGTCCTCGAAAGCGATGCGGCTGCGCAGACGGCACAGAAAGGCAAGCGCAAGCAAACCCAACCCAAGCAATCTGAACCGGCCGCAGAAGATCCAACCCTGGCAACTCAGCCAGCCGAACTCCTTCCCGATGTTCTCTTTCCCGATCCGAACGGCGACCCCAACGCAGGCAAACCCGCAGATCCCATGGCGGAGCGCGTCGAGGCCGATGTTTCGACACGCTCGATCGCCATCACATCCGGCTATTCAGGCGCCGAGATCCTCGTCTTTGGGGCCATCGAGAACAGCCGGCAGCCCAGTGCGGAGTCGGGCTACTACGACATTGTCGTCGTCGTGGAAGGCGCGCCCCAACCCCTCATGCTCCGGCGCAAGAGCCGGGTCGCAGGACTATGGGTCAATACGACCAACTTCGCCTTTAATGCCGTGCCGACCTACTATGCGGTGTCTTCAACGCGCCCCTTCGATGAATTCATGGATGCCATCATTCAAGATGAACTGGCCATCGGCATCGACGCCGTGCGAATGGCGCCGGCCGCGCAATCCGCAATTCACGTCACCAGCGCCGAACTGCTTGATTACAAGGCAGCCGTGGCACGGCTGAAAGAGCAGCAGAAGCTTTTCCAGCGCAACGATTACGGCGTCATCTTTACCGGCCGCAGCCTGTTCCGGTGCAGGATCGAACTGCCGGCCAATGTGCCCGTTGGGCCGCTCGTCACCCGCGTCTATCTTTTCCACGACGGTAAGCTGCTGAGCCGCTATCAGTCGCGCGTCGCGCTGGAACGCGAAGGTATTGAGTTATGGCTCCATGGGTTCGCATTCAACAGACCGTTTCTCTACGGTCTGTCGTGCGTCCTACTCGCGGTCGCGGCGGGCCTCATCGCGTCAGCCGTCTTCCGGCGCCGGACCGTGTGAGGGCTGCGCACACCGTTCAGTCGGCTTTCAAAAGCCGCGATGCGACGGGATAGAGCCCCTCCTGCCCGAGCATCAGCACGCAGATCCCGTCATTGCCAAAAAGCGGCCCAAACGCTTCATCGAGAACATTGAGCCCGCCGGCGTAAGTGCCGAATGCCGGCATGACGACCCGGAGACCGTTGGAGACGAAGCAGGGCCGGCGGAACGTATGTCCGTGGAGAGAAAGCCTGGCTGCGGGATGCAGATGAGCCGCCACCTCGTGCGTCGTGCGACTGTTGGCGGGAACATGGCGCAAAGCGATCCCTTCAACGACGATCTCGTCCAGCGCAACGCCGCCCAAAACGTCCGGGATGCGCGGATCGTGATTGCCCGTGATCCAGATCCACTCACGGTCCTCCTGGAGAATGCGCAGCGTCTCGACATCCCGGTCATCGATGAGATCACCGGCATCTGAAGCATGCAGACTGTCGCCCAGCGCGATAATCGTCCGCACGCGATAGTGATCGATCACAGCGGCCAGGCGCGCCAGCGTTTCGCGCGTATCATACGGCGGCAGCATCGTGCCGCGCCGGGCGAGCGTTGCGCCCTTTGCCAAATGCAGATCCGCCACGATCAAGGCGTCCTCGGCCGGCCAGTAAAGGGCGCCCGAGACGTGCGCCTCCATGGCCTTGCCGCAGACCGAAAGCGGCTGGACATCGAATTCACCGGCGTCGAGACGATCCGGTTTCAAGGCGAGCGTGACCATGTCTCAACGCATCTCCTGATTGCGATGCTTCGGCAACGAGTTTCAAGGCCTCGGCGCGCAAGAGATCTTCGCGCGCAACGCGTGCCACCGGCTCCTGGCCAATTTCCAGGAGAATTGGGACGGACAGTGGCGAGACCCTCGTGAGAGACACATGCCTGATTCGGCCCTTAATGCGAGCCAGGAACTGACCCAGCCGGCGAATGTCGAGCAATCCCGAGGCGGCATCAGCCCAGGCCGCCTCCAGCAGGATGTGGCCCGGCTCGTGGCGCCGTAGCACATCGTAGACCAGATCGGTCGACATCGTCACTTGGCGGCCCGATTTCTCGCGGCCGGGATGGCGGCGCTCGATGAGGCCCGCCACCACGGCCACCTGCCGGAATGTGCGCTTCATGAGCGTTGATTGCGCCAGCCACTCTTCCAGATCGTCCCCGAGCATGTCTTCTTGAATAAGGCGGGAGAGATCAATGCGGCCCGTGTCAATCATCGCGGAGAGATCGCGAACGGCCCAGATGGACAGGCCATAGTCATTGGCGACAAAGCCCAGAGGCTGCGCGCCCAGGCGGTCGAGCCGGCGCGTCAACAGCATGCCCAACGTCTGATGCGCAAGCCGCCCCTCGAAGGGATAGATGACCATGTGATGCCGCCGCCCATTCGGAAACGTCTCGACCAGCACGTCGTCGGCCGATGGCAGGATCGAGTTCTCGTGCTGCAGATAGAGCCATTCCGCAACGGCCCTGGGTAGATCCGCCCAGCATGACGGATCGGCGAGCATCCCGCGAACCCGCCGCGACAGATGCGTCGACAGCGGGAACTTGCCGCCCGCAAAGCTCGGGATGCGCGGATCGGCGGGCCCCGCGCGGCACACATAGGCTTCCATCTCGCGCAGCCCCAGGAAACGCAGAACCTCCCCTGCGAACACGAAGGTGTCGCCTGGCGCCAATTGCTCGACGAAATCCTCCTCCACCTCCCCCAGCATCCGCCCGCCGGTAAAGCGCACCTCCGGCGCGGGGGCGGCCCGTGATCGAGCCTGTGATCGAGCCTGTGATCGCGAACCAACAAGGCGGACCTTGATCAGTGGACTATTGACGATCGTCCCCACGTTAAGGCGGTACTGCTGCGCAAGTCGCGGGTTGGCAAGCCGCAGGCGGCCGTCTTCCATCGGCTTCAGACGCGCAAAGCGCTCGTAGGCTCTGAGCGCATAGCCACCCGTCGACACGAAGTCGATGATGCGATCGAATGTGCGGCGCGGCAAGGCGGCGAAGGGCAAAGCCGTGCGCACTTCCTCATAGAGCGCAGATGGATCGAACGGCCCCGCACACGCCACACCCATCACATGCTGCGCCAGAACATCGAGCGCGCCCTCCCGTTCGACCACGGCATCCTGTTCACCGGCACGCGCGGCATCCAGCGCCGCACGGCACTCCAGAACCTCAAACCGATTGGCGGGGACGAGCACGGCCTTGGACGGTTCATCGAGGCGGTGATTGGCGCGCCCCACACGCTGAATGAGCCGGCTTGCGCCTTTGGGGGCTCCCACGTTGATCACCAGATCGACAGCACCCCAGTCAATACCCAGGTCGAGCGTCGAGGTGGCCACCACGGCCGTCAGTTTGCCCGCCGCCATAGCCGCTTCGACCTTGCGCCGGGCGGCCGCATCGAGCGAACCATGATGGAGCGCAATCGGCAGGGCATCCTCGTTGATGCGCCATAGCTCCTGAAAAATGAGTTCAGCCTGCATGCGCGTGTTGACGAACACCAGCGACAGGCGATGCTGGCGGATCGCATCGTAGACCGCCCCCATGGCGTAGCGCGCCGAGTGACCACCCCACGGCAGGTGCTCGTCCAGTTCCAGGATGCTGATGTCGGCCCCAGCACCCGGTGGCGCGGTGATGACATCGCCCAGCGACGCGCGCAGGTCCGGCTCATCCTGCCGGGCAAGCCAGGCTCGAAGCTCAGCCGGGCGCGCGACAGTCGCTGAGAGACCGATCATCCGGCAACCGGGCGCAAGCGTCCGCAGTCTCGCCAGATCGAGTGCCAGGAGATCGCCGCGCTTGCTGGCGGCCAGCGTGTGCAGTTCGTCGAGGATGACCGTCTCGACAGCGCCGAAAAGATGCGACGCGTCAGAATGACTGAGAAGAAGCGCCACCTGTTCGGGCGTGGCCAGCAGGATGTCGGGTGGGCGCGCCCGCTGGCGCTGCCGCCGGGATTGCGACGTGTCGCCCGACCGCACCTCACAGGTGACATCGATCCCCATTTCGGCGATCGGCACCATGAGATTGCGGTGCACGTCGGCCGCCAGGGCCTTCAGAGGCGAAACATAAAGCGTATGGATGCGGCGCGCGCCACGTCCGCGCCGGCTCCGGGACAGTTCGATGAGAGACGGCAAAAAGCCCGATAATGTCTTGCCGGCCCCCGTGGGCGCAACGAGCAGCGTATCGCGGCGGCGGGCTGTTTGCTGTAGCAGGGCATCCTGATGCGGCCGAAGCTGCCAGCCGCGCCCGGCAAACCAATCGCTGAACGGCCGTGGCAGCCTGCCCTCGCCTCCCGCGCGGCCCGGCGCCGGGCTGATTGACTTGTGATCCTTTTTCATTCTCAGCGGCGGTTGGCTCGTGTCGCGGTTGATCGGGCTCTATGCTAGAACGTGCGGCACGCAAGGGAGGGATTGCAAGCGATGAACCGAACGGTGATTTTTGGCGGCAGCCCCCTGGGCGTCATCGTGCGCCTTGTCCTTCTTTCCATCGCCGTCGGCGTTGTTCTGGACACGCTCGGCATCAATCTCAGGAACTTCTTCGACCGGATCAACACGTTGTTGCGCGGGATCTATGATCTGGGCCTTGGTGCTGCCGACTGGCTTCTCCATTACCTGCTGCTCGGCGCCATTGTCGTTGTGCCGATCTGGCTCGTGGCCCGCGTCGTCGCGATCCTGCGCAAGCCCGCCGATTGAAGCGGACGTTATGCCCCCTCCAGGCGCCGGGCGGCCCACTCTTGAGCGCGTGTCCCGACGAGATCTTGAAGTTTTGCCACGCCGCGAACCACAACCGCCGCTGCCAGTCCTTCCTTGATGCGTCCAATCAGCGACGGCCCCTCGTAGACGAGACCAGTATAGAGCTGAATGAGCGTCGCTCCGGCCTCGATCTTCATCAGCGCGCGATCCGGGCTATCGATGCCGCCAATCCCAATCAGGGGAATGCGTCCCCCGGTCGCCTCGAAGATCCGTGCGAGCATGATGGTGGAGCGCTCAAACAGCGGCCGCCCCGATAGCCCGCCCGGTTCGGATCGGGCCGGGTCTGTGGTCCCGGCGCGGGCCAGCGTGGTGTTGGACACTGCAATCAGATCAACGCCGTGCGCCATGAGGCGTTCGGTGATGGGCCTGATGTCGGCCTCGGCAATATCGGGTGAGATCTTCACGCAAATCGGCCGGGATGGCTTTGCCCGATCAATCTGGAGTTGCCGCGCCGCCATGACCCGGCCCAACAGGTCATCGAGTGCGGCCGGCGCCTGCAGATCGCGCAAGCCTGGCGTATTCGGCGATGAGATGTTGATCGTGAAGAATGAGGCGACGTCGTAGAAAGTGTCGAGCCCGCGCACATAGTCTCCAGTGCGGTCCTCACTGTCCTTGTTTGCTCCAACGTTGACCGCAAGGATACCGTCCGGACGCCGCGCCGTAAGGCGAGCGAGGGCTGCCTCGTGGCCGCCGTTGTTGAAGCCCAGCCGATTGATCAGCGCATGATCGGATTTGAGCCGGAATACCCTGGGACGGGGATTGCCCTCCTGGGGTCGCGGCGTGAGGGTGCCGACCTCGGCAAATCCGCAGCCCAACGCGATGACAGCGCCGGGGACGCGCGCATCCTTATCGTAACCGGCCGCGATCGCAATCGGGTTGGGAAAGCGCAAGCCCGCCGCGGTGATGGCGATCGAAGGCGGATCAGGACGAAGGTCACGCAGATACAGGCCGTTCTCAAGGGCGCGCAAGGTGACCTCGTGCGCGTCCTCGGGCGCCATCGCAAACAGCCCCGCGCGGGCAACACTATATAATCCCGTCAGCATCATCCGTTCCTGCAGTCGCGCGCGGCACGCCGTCGGCTCCCAGTTTCATGGGCCGCACCCAAAGGGCCTGATCCACGGGCAACGAACCGTAGTAGTGCGGAAACAATGCGCCACCACGCGATGGTTCAAAGCGCAGGCCACCTTCGAGTGCCGCCGCCTCGAACGCGACCAGCATGAGCCCTGCCTGACCGCGGAAATGGCGATCAGCCGTGCCTTCGAGTTGCTCGAAAGTCGAAAGGTGGATGAAGCCGTCGCGGCGATCATCCTGCGATCCGTCATAGCGCCCTGACGCCAATGCCACATGCCAATCCTCGGCTTGGATGATCTTATAGACGAGGCTCGGCATCAGACGATACCCACTACTCCGATGGTAACCTGCGAGTTCCCATGCACAATCATCAAAAGCCGCGACCGAACACTGTAACGATGCAACATCGCACCGCGCCACGCGAATGCAAACCCCGCTTTTCGTCAATGAAAGAATTTCTCTGCGCGCCGCTTGCGCAACCTCTCTGCC
>CAZZPH010000152.1:5378-6708 GCA_964655725.1 uncultured Hyphomicrobium sp. | reverse complement strand
AGAAGTTGATCACCGCCAACGACCTGGGCTTCGTACCCGTCGACAACCTGATCGTAGAGCTGGTCACCGGCCTTGGCTGCCAGCGCATGAGGCCGCGGGCCGACGAGGGACAGATCGCCCTTGAGCACATTGAACAGCTGCGGCAACTCGTCGAGGCTTGTGCGCCGGATGAAGCGGCCGACCGGGGTGACGCGAGGATCGTCGCGCGTCACCAGCCGCGAGGCGGCCGCATCGCACTTATCGACGTACATCGAGCGAAATTTGAAAACTTCGATCAGCTCATTGTTGAAGCCGTAGCGCTTCTGGCGGAAGAGGACCGGTCCCCGGCTGTCGAGCCGGATCGCGAGTGCGACGGCCGCCATGACGGGGGCAAGTAGGATGACCGCCAGGAGTGCGATGGACTTGTCGAAAATCCACTTCGACACGGTTCCCCAATCGGTGATCGGCTTGTCGTAGAGGTCGATCATCGCCACCGAACCCACATGACTGTAGGTCTTCGGTGAGAAGCGAATCCGCGTGGCGCGCGCTGGCAGCTTGATATCAGCAGGAAGGACGGAGAGCCGCTTTACGATCTGTTCGAGGCGTTCCTCGCCGGCGACCGGAAGTGCGACGATCACCAGATCGATGCGGCTGTCGCGGCCAAGCGAAAGAAGATCGTTGAGCCCCCCAAGCCGCGGGTAGCCGCAGATGGTCGATGGTGCGCGCTCGCCATCGTTGCGATCATCGAAGATGCCGCAGATGCGGATGTCGATACCGTGATCTTTCTCCAGCTGGCTGATCACGTCTTGCGAGACCGCGCCGACGCCGTAAATGACAGCGCGCCGGAACATCCGGCCCTGCCTGGCCCAGCGGCGCACCAGTGTCACAAGTATCGCACGCACGCCGAGTAGCGCAATCGTACCGAAAATGAACCACAGTACCAGCCAAACGCGCGAGAACTCTTGCGCGGTCTTGAGCAGAATGAGGCCGGATGCCAGGAGCGCGAGCGTGATGGTCCAGCCCACAACGACGCGCGGCAATTGCGAGATAAAGGATGGAAAGCGCGCTGGCTCGTAGAGGCCGATCGCCTGGAAAACGAGTGCGGTCAATAAGCCAGAAGAGCCAAGCAGAAGGGCGTAGTCCAGATCGCGGGTCACGATCGGTTGCGTGACATAGATCAGTGCCAGCACAAGGCCGGTGATTGCAACGCTGAACGCATCGGCGGCCCTTACGGTTCCGGTCAGAACGCGCTGCGATACCAAACTTCTCCGTTCCCGGCTGAGCGAATCCAGAAGCCGGGGAAGCCGGACAATGTCGGGCGATGCAGATGTGCCGTGTGGGGTTCAAAGAG
>CAZZPH010000152.1:0-5368 GCA_964655725.1 uncultured Hyphomicrobium sp. | reverse complement strand
GATGAGTGTTCGCCCCTCATCAAGCAGCTGTCGTGCCAACCCGGCGCGTTGCGGCCCCGCCCGCTCCCTCGTCGTTAATAATCTATGAAGATGCGCAGACCTCTGAATAAAATTCGAGGATGCTGCTGGTCATCCGCGCTACTGTGAATTTTGATTTCACCGTCTCCAAGAGTTCGGCTGTCTCGTGCTGTATCATGTCCCGTTCTGAAACGGATCTGCGCATCGCCTCGGCGAGGGCCGAAACATCTCCTGGTTCGATGAGCGCTGTGCGGGTGCCTGCGACCATCTCGGGGATACCCCCGACGGACGTCGCGATCAACGGGATGCCGGCCGCCGCTCCTTCCAGAACAATGTAGGGAAAGCTCTCCTTCAAAGACGGGACAACGAGGACGTGACCGAGCGAGAACGCGTCTTTCGCTGGCATCGCGCCAGCAAAGCGCACGTAACCGTCGAGGTCTAACTCTGTCGCAAGTGCCCGGAAACGGCCTTCATCGGGTCCTGAGCCGACGATGACAGCGGATGCCGGGCCACGTTCGCTAAGCCGCTTCAAGGCGCGCAGCAGGATCTCGACGCCCTTCAGGTCCCTGAGTTCGCCGATGAACACGAATTGGGCCGCGCCGGGTGCGGGTTGATGAGGGGCGAAATCGGCCGGGCTCAGTCCATTGGGAACGACCCGTTGCGGCGTTGAGATCGCGCCAATACGGTCAGCGAATATCCGCCGCGCAAAGTCGCTCTCGAAAACAATGCCGGAGGTCATGCCCGCAAGGGCCTGCTCCAGACGGTGATAGATTCGGCCCTCCAGCGAGGCGGGCGGAAAGTTCAGCGTTCCGCCGTGGGGGGTATAGAAGGTCGCGACCGGGCGGCCATCGGAGCGCCGAAGCTTGCGGCCGGCAAGGCGTGCATAGGCCCCACCCTTGGCACCGTGACCGTGCAAGATGTCGAGCGATAGTCTTCGCGCATGACGCCCGACGGCGCGCGTCGCGCCAATATCGGCGAGGCCCGGCTTGCGTCCCATGGAAATGAGCTCGATCCCAAGCTCCATGGACGGGGCGGCTTGATCGAAGCGCGATCGGGTCAAGGCGTCGCTGGTATTGGCGTCGGCGAGGATGCCGACCTGATGACCACGTGCGGCTTGCTCGCCGGCTAGATCCAAGACATGGCGAAACAGCCCGCCGACGGGCGCGCGCATGCAGTGGAGGATTCGCAGCCGTTTCGTCACGCCGTGCCCTGGAACGTCAGATGTCACAGGAAGCGTTCGTAAATGAAAACCGTGTCGCCCGGCTTAACGACATAATCCGCTGGCGCCTCGATCTGTTCAACGAAGCCGTTGGTGCGGCGTGTAATGCGATAACGGCGCGTGCTTGCCCGCTCGGACAGGCCGCCGGCGATCGCGATGGCCGTCTCGATCGTCATGCCGGAAACGTAAGGGAACTGGCCAGCGTTCCTGACCTCTCCATGAATGAAGAACGGCCGGTTCTGCTGGATATCGACCGTCACCTGCGGATCGCGAACGTAGTCGGTGGAGAGCCGGTTGCGAATGACGCCCTCGAGGCTGCGGGTTGTTAGTCCGCGGGCCTTGACGGCGCCGATCAGGGGAACGGTGATGAACCCATCGTGGTCGACGGTATAGCCGCGCGAGAGGTTGGGCTGTCCATAAACAAAGACGCGCAACCGGTCGCCAGTGTCGAGTATGTAGGGGCCGTCGGTGTCGGCAACGGCTTGTGGCCCCCCGTCGAAACCCACGGGCAACAGGTGGGGTGCACCCCAGGTCTGGGTTTCGGCGAACTCTACGATTTGCCCAGGAGCGCCGCCTGCTGCGGGACCGGCCAGAACGTAATCGGACATATCATAGCCCGGTCCCTCCGCGCAGCCGCCAAGCAGCGCAAGAAGGGGGGCCATGATGGCCAAAGAACGCGGGCGCTTTACGTGCTGGGACATTTCTGCAGATCCGTTCGCACACCAACTATCCCGTCATTCTTACCGCCGCCGGGTTAACAAACGCTCACCAGGCGCGCCGGAATGAGACGGTTAAGGAAATGCTTACCCGTGTGCCGCATTAATGCGAATCGCTACTCGCGTGCTGCCCATCCTCAGACCGGTCCCGTGAATCATGGCCCAAGCTTCGCCCGACAACATTGACATGGGAGACGTCTTCCAGGTGATCCGGAGACGGTTGCCGCGCCTTCTGATCGCGAGCATTGTCGTTGGAGCCCTGACGTTCTTCGGGCTCAGTCTCGTCGCTCCCAGGTATCAGTCCGAAGCCCAGCTTGTCGTATCGGCTAAGGGGGTGTCGAACCCCTTCACGACGCCGCAGAAAGACGGTGGGGCCGGCTCCGATATGGTGAGCGTTCGCATGGACAAGGAAGCGATCAACACCCACGTCCGGGCGCTGCTCTCACCTGAGCTTGGCACCGTGGTGGCAAGCGAGAACGGATTGGCCGAACGTGCGGAGTTCAACAGCGCACTGGGCCCGACCGATATGTTCGGCCGCGTGACACGCATGATCGGTCTTGGCGCTCCCCGCCGCGGTGAGGCCGAGCAGGATCGTGTGCTCGATAAATTCTACGAGCGGCTCGAGGTTTACTCGCCTCGTGAGAGCCGGGCCATCGCCATTCGTTTCACGTCCACCGATCCTGATCTTTCCGCCAGCGTTGCGAATGGACTGGCCGAGGCCTACAGGCGAACGCTCGCCACCCAGAGCATCGAAGAAACCGACGAAGTCCAGAAGGCTCTCGAGCCCAAGATCGAGAGGTTGAAGGCAGAAGTCTCCGAGGCGGAGGCCGCGGTTGAGAGGTTTCGCGGCGAAGCCAATATCTTCAAGGGTGGGCAGCAGTCGACCGGCCTGAACGAGCAACAGCTGACCGAGCTGACGGCGGAGCTTTCGCGCGCTCAGGCCGCCAAGAGCGAGGCCGATTCGCGCATGCGCTCCGCGCGTGAGTTGATCAAAGCAGGAAGCGGCGATGCCCTTCCAGAAGTGCAGAAGTCACCCCTCATTCAGAACGTCGTGCAGCAGCGCGTTCGTCTGGAGCGCCAGATCTCCGAGTTGTCGGCGACACTTCTGCCGGGGCATCCGCGCATGCGCCAGCTCAACGCCGATCTGGCGGGGCTGAAGAAGCAGATCACCGCCGAGGTTGCCAAGGTCGTCGACAGCCTGGACAAGGAGGCGAAGGCCGCCGGTTTGCGCGTCGAAGCGGTCACGCGCGATCTCAACGATGTCAAGGCTCGGGTGGTCGATACCGGACCCGACGAAGTCAAACTGCGGCAGCTTGAAAACGAGGCCCGCTCAAAGAGATCCGAGTTGGAGCGACTGCAGGCTCAGTTTGAGGCCAACCGCGCCAAGGCAGACAGCCGCGTGGTGCCGGTGGAGGCGCAGATCGTCAGCCGGGCCCGGGCCGCGAGTGTCCCGGTTTTTCCGCGCAAGGGTCCATTCGCGGGTCTGGCGGCGTTTGCGACATTCCTGTTCGGGTTGGCGCTGACCGTTACGACGGCACTTCTGAGCGGAGCGCGGGGACAACGGGCGGTCGCGCCGGTCCATCCGCCGGCAGCCGGCCGTGCGCGCGCGGCCCCCGCCTTGCAGCATTCAAGCGAGCACCGCGAAGAGCCTCTGCTGGGGCGGCCTGGCGGAATAGATATGCCAGCCGAGCTCGATACTGCGGCTGCACCGACATCCACCTCTCAGGGCAGCGCACGAGTCGGCTCGATCGGCGCATTGGCGCGGCGGATTTCGTCACGGGCAGAATCCGGCGGCTACCGGGTGATGGTGGCAGGAGAATCCGAAACCCTCAGCGTCAGTGGGCACGCCAGTGAGCTCGTCAAAGTCCTCGCCGAAAACGGACTGAGTGTCATTCTCGTTGACTGGAGCCCCGAGGGCGGGGGTGTGGCAGAGGCGACGGGTCTCAAGAGCCAGAGTGGCCTGACGGAACTGCTGTCGGGTGAGGCGACATTTGAGAATGTCATTCGCCGCCTGCCCGGTAGCGAAGCCCATCTCATGGTGACGGGACGTGCTGAGGTGGACGACCCCGTCGCGATCGATCCCGACCGTCTCAATCTGGTGCTGGATGCGCTCGACGAGGCCTATGATACGATTGTGATCTGCGGCCGCCTTGAGTCCGCGCGAACATTCTTCGAGATCATCGAGGGGCGGGTCGACTGCGCGGTCACAATCGCGGATCCGTCGATGCAAGTTTCCGTGCTGAAGGATCTGGCGGGCACGTATCTGGGCTTTGAGGTCGCCGATATTGATCTTGTCCGGTTCGATCGCTCGCAGCCGGCTTCGACCGGAAACCAGAGGATTATTCGTTCCGGCCGCGGCGGTGAGTCCCAGTCTCGCTCGGCCTGACACCATCGGTTCGGCTGCCACAGATGTTAACCTTGACCAGGGTGTTCTAACCCTGGTTCCGATCCGCTGGTCTCATCTAGCATGAAAATTGAATGGCTCCAGGCAAGGCAAGCTTTTCGTTGCCAACACTCGGGTCCGTCATCGCATGAGCCGCAAGAATACACAGATCCTGCGCGCCGCTCTCTCGGCCCTGCACTATGTGCGGGCTGATGCGCTGCTGGCGCCTCTGACGTCGGGCGCGGGCGTAATCTTCACACTTCATCACGTGCGGCCGGGGCCCCCTCAACCCTTCGAGCCCAATCGCATTCTATCGATCACGCCAGAGTTCCTGGAGCGGGTCATTCGCCAGGTGCTTGAAGCTGGCTTCGATGTCGTCGGGCTGGATGACGTTCCTGGCCGGCTGGCGTCACATTCCAGCGATCGTCCCTTTGCCTGCTTTACTTTCGATGACGGCTATCGCGACAATCGCGTGCATGCGCTCCCCATTTTTCAGAAGCACAACCTACCCTTCACCGTCTATGTGCCAAGTGAGTTCCCGAGCGGCGGCGCCAATCTCTGGTGGCTGACGCTCGAGGAGGTTGTTCGCAAAGCCGAGAGGATACAGATCGAGTTTGGAGCGGGGCTGCGCAGCTTCGAGACCGTAACGCTCGCGCAGAAGGAAGCCGCCCATCACGAGATCTACTGGTCGTTGCGCGCCATGCCGGAGCGCGATGCCCGGGACATTGTCGCTACGCTCGCCCAGAGTCACGGCATCGACGCGCAAGTCTTGGCCCAACGTCTCGTCATGACCTGGGAGGAGATCCGCGCGCTGGCCGCAGAGCCGCTCGTTACAATCGGTGCTCACACGCGCGGCCATTGGGCACTGGCCAATCTGTCTGAATCCGAAGCCAGGGCGGAGATCGTTGAGAGCATCCGACGACTGGAAGACGAACTGCAGCAGCCTTGCCGTCATTTCAGCTATCCGTATGGCGATGAGCGTAGCGCCGGTGAGCGCGAGTTCCGTCTCGCGCGCGAGGCGGGCGTGGCGAC
>CAZZPH010000151.1:0-6783 GCA_964655725.1 uncultured Hyphomicrobium sp. | reverse complement strand
AGGTCGGCGGCGCCACCGAGATCGAGGTGAAGGAGCGCAAGGATCGCGTCGACGACGCGCTCAATGCCACCCGCGCTGCGGTCGAAGAAGGCGTCGTGCCCGGCGGTGGCGTCATGCTGCTCAAGGCCTCGACAGCCATCACCGCCAAGGGCGACAACGACGACCAGGAGGCCGGCATCCAGATCATCCGCCGCGCCCTCCAGGCTCCGATCCGCCAGATCGCCGAGAACGCAGGTGTCGAAGGTTCGATCGTCGTCGGCAAGGTGCTGGAAAAGAAAGAGGCCAACTACGGCTACGATGCGCAGGCTGGTGAGTACGGCGACATGCTCGAGAAGGGCATCATCGATCCGGCCAAGGTCGTGCGTACCGCGCTCCAGGACGCCGCTTCGATCGCCGGCCTCATGATCACCACCGAGGCGGCTGTTGCCGACCGTCCGAAGAAGGACGCACCGGCCGGCATGCCCGGCGGAATGGGCGGCATGGGCGGCATGGACATGATGTAAGTCCAGCCTCTAACGACCGGCTGACACGCAATGCGCCCCCGGAGCAATTCGCTTCGGGGGCGTTTCGTTGGGACATGGGGATCGTTAGAACGCCAGGTTGTCGTCAAGTGGGGCCTAGTAAGCGGCGGCCCAATTGGAGCAGATACCGGGCGCATCCCAATCAGGCCACAAGTAGGGATTTGGACCGAACGGAAGCATATGCATGACCGCCACCGTCAGCATGCGATCTCCGCCGAGACAACTCAATGCCGCGGCCATATTGCTGGTTGAGTTTGTCTGATGCGACTTGATCATATGCACAAGACCTGGACGCATAAGTGTCCAATCCGTGTCGACGACCTTGAACAGCGTGATCTTGTACTGCGTCCACATCGCATGAAAGTAGATGCGCGGATAGATGTCGGGCCTACTCTTTAGACTCGCAAGATCGGTGGCCCACTTGGCATATTCGGCAAGCCCAGATGCATCACCACCCCACTTGGACAAGTAAGCACTCGATCCCAAAACAGCGAGTTGGACATTCTCTGGGTAGGCGTCCAATCCTTCACGAACGAGATCTCGTATCTCGGCCGCATCCCGTTCCAGGAACACCGACACCTCCACCATGAGGCTGTACCAGTAGGGACTGCGCGATCCGATAGCCTTCTTCGAAATCAGGTATTTGCGGATGCTCTCAAGACTTCGCATGTCGGCAGTGAAGTCTTGCTTGTCATTGGGCAGTGATATCGCCACGCGCCAAGCCTCCGCGACCGATGTCAATTTCTTTGCTGCGCTCAGCACGACGGGAAGTGGCGACTCCGGGTAATCCTGCTCCCACTTTGCATATAGTCCTGCATTCAGACCAAGGTCACCATTGTCGAAGGCGCCAATCGCCGTGTGATAGGCTACGGCCGCCATTTCACCCTTTGCCAAGATGATGCGTCGCGATGTCATGAACTCCAGGAGGGGCTCGAGCCGCTCAGGCGTTTCCTGGAAACGCCCCGCATGGTCCATCAGGAGCCCCTCAATGGCGTCGTGGAAAACGCCCAGATCAGCCAATGACTGGGCATCTTCGTGCCGCATACCAAGATCAGCTTCCAGACGTTTCAGCAGCTCGATCTGATCGGGTGTCGGCGACTCGGCAAGAAGTGTGCTTGGCCAGCAGACAACGGCAAGTAACAACGCCACCAGGAATTTCATGTCGCGGCCTCCATTCAATTCTCGATCTCAGGCGTTTGGAGGTCCGGCCGCTCAAAATCGTCCTTGTTGTGAGCCCAAACCCTGCACGCTTCCTGGAATTCGAACTGGCCCCACACATCGACGATCGGCCGGCCTTTGATTTCTGTGAACATCCGTTGCGCGAGATTCTTGTCTTTGATTGCGCATGCCATTTTCGCCAGCCGCTGGTAGTTCCACTGGACTGGATAACGCTTTACGATTTCCTCAGCACCCGCCGCAAAACGCACCGTATTCATTCTCAGTTGGTTGAAGTCCTTCAGGCCAGCACCAAAGAACGCGCTGATGTACATTCGGGCATAAGCGCTGTCACTGCCCCCACTCTCGGCCCGCTCGCTCGCAACAACTGCGATTGCCTCATAATCTCGGGCCACGTTGTCCGAGAGTGCGAACATGGCAATGGCCGCACTGGCTCCGATTTCGGAATATTGCGGGAAGCGCCGGGTGCCTTCATCCACGATCCGCATGACTTCTCCCACACTGGCCTTTTGAGAGTGGCGGATTTGAATTTGCTCCACATACCATTCCGGGTTTCGCGAGGCCGTTTCGCGTGATGCCTCGAGCGTCTTGTGGGCGAGCTCCAGATACTTATCGGGATTGACAATCTCGTTGTCCTTCGCAGCGATGGCGGCAGGGATGGAACGCGCAGTGAGTGCGATGTTCCGCAACATTCGGGCCTTGAAGACCGGGGCAAAAATCGAATCGGGGCGAGACTTTTCCCAGAGATTGGCGCTCTCCAAAACGTGGTCGATGACCAGCCGGTGCCGGAACTCCGCAAACCGGATCCCATCGAAGCGATGATAGGCGAATTGCAACTTCTGAATGCCCGAATCGGTGCGCTCGTCATTGTTAAGGAGCATCGTGAGCCACTGCTCCAGCTGCATCAGCGCATTGGTGTCAGTGGTCAGCAATGATCGTGCATACTGCATGATCTGCGCCCTCTGAGCCTGTTCGTCCGGGATGGATGAGAGCACTTGGTCTAGCCCCTTGCCACCCTCCAGACCTACGTACGGCAACAACTGATCAAGTGGACTCTGCTCCAAAACGAACGGCAATGCCGCCAGTTCGTCGATGAATCGGCCCTCGTCGGACTCGTCATCTTCAGGCTTCAAGAGGGCCGGCAGAGCGTGGTGTGCCATCGGCTCGCGGGCGCTCTCCGCGGCACCCGGGCCGGCAGCAATCGCTGGCGCCGGAGAGGATGCGACGAGGGAAAGGGCAGCCAGCCCGAACAGAAGTATGCGATGAAACTGCATAAGCGGACCCCGGACATGCCATAACCGGGGAAGTTCTAACATTGATCCGCTAACGAACCTTTATTCGATGTCCCGCAGTGGTGGTATGCTTAATCAGACGTGAGCACGGCATTGGCAGCGCCAGATCTCGGGCCTGAAGAGCACCAGCATAGCACCGCGGGGAACTCATCACTCAAGTCGCATCGGGCGACCACTTTTCCTGAGTACAGTCAGCACACCTGCACGCGGCCCGAGGCGCGGCGGGCGGCATGCGCTTCAAGATCATCACGTTGCAACTCAGGGGGCTGCGAACGCCACGCGGCTCGTCAGCCGTTCCAGCACGTTGGCAGCGCCGTCGTGCACCGGCGATCCGCTGCCCGCCAATGCATCCAGGAACGTTCTGACTTCGGCACTTTCCGCCACGGCGCGCCGGACGACGGCCTCGAAGACGGTGCCTGCTTCGAGTGGGCGTGGTCCGATGGCCTGGCTGAACGCTAAACGCATGCGTTGAAGGTTCGAGCGGCCTTGAGCGTACGAGAGCGCCTCGTCAGCGAGCATGGCGGCTGCATAGCGTCCGGCCAAATACTGGGCGAGAATTGGATGTGCGAAGTCGACACTGCCAGCCCGCCGTCCCGGCCCGAAGAAGGCGAACTGAACAAGTGCTGCCAGCACCCGCTGCGAATCGCTCACATCGAGCCCGCCAGCGAGATAGGGCTCTGAGAACACCTCACGCAACACATCGGTGTCGAGGACACTCATCTGGGCCGGTGCCCCGTTGGGTGCGCTGGAGCGGCACATCTGGTGCGCCATGGCTCCCAGAAGTTCCATCAGACTGCGGCGGCCTTCTGCGTCCAGAACTTGGTCCAGGATGCGTTCGGCAGCGACGGTTTGAGGCAGCGCAATCTCCTCTTCCGCAGCCTCCAAATCCAAGCCATTGACCATGGCCGTGAAGTCGAAAAAATCCCGCCAGACGAAAATGCCTTTGGCCTGTTCACGATCGACCATGCAATTGACGATATAGTCGAGTAGCTCCAGCCGGTCGCTGGGCATGCTGCCCTTTTCGCGATACTGCTCGAGCAAAAGCGTACAGTAAAAGGGCAAGCTCGCCAGTTGCGCCAGTTCCGGTGATCCTTCAAGCGCATTCACAAATGCCCGGACACGCGGACTAGAGCGTTTGTCCTCGCGCCCGCGCTCAATCTCCAGCCAGGCGATATTCTCCCAGGCCGCGGGCCCCCACGGTGCAAGCTCGTAAATTCGCGTATCCGCGCCGGTTTGCAAGCGGTGCGAAATAAACTCGCGCATACGCGCGCTCGACGTCAGCAGACTGTCGCGGCTGCACAACAGGATCTGCGCACGACTGCCTTGAGCCGACAGCAAGCCGCCGATCGCCTGGAAGAAATCGTTGTCACCCCCATAGATTTCGTCCAGACCGTCGAACATCCAAAGCGCGTAGCCGCGCTCGAGCAGCCAGCGCAGTTGGCCAGGCTCCACCACGCTGGCGATCTCGGATTCGACAACCGCATCGAGGATATCGTCGACGTAGCCGATCGGCTCGCCGCGGACGTGCTCGGGCAGAAAAACGATCGGGCGGCGCCGGTGAATGCGCTGCTCTTTGGCCGCTCTGAACTCGTTGTAGAGCAGGTCAGTCAAAGCCGCGAACGCGACAGACTTGCCCACGCCAGCGCTGCCGTCGATCACGTGCAGGGTCGCCCGATCGTGCGATTCGCGCAAAACGCGATCGAGGTGTTCGACCAGATCGCCATCGCCGGGCCTGATGTCGTCCGGCCCCAGGCCGTGACGGACGAAGAAGGGCTGTGCGACGCGCTTCTGCCGCTGCGCCAGATCGAGCACATCTTCAAGAATCGACCGCGCTTTCCGGGAACGGGCCCCCCGGGCTCCTGTCTCGCGGCGATAGGGAGAATCGAAGAACTCCATGGGCACACGGATGCCGCCTCCACCCGCCTCAAGGAGCCGGGTGGCCTCCTCGATGAAGGAGCGCGACAGCCCCTGACGGTTCGCGACGAGATAGAAGCCGCGCGCAGGCGTGGTGAGCTCGTGGGTGATGCGCGCCAGAAGCGCGCTCTCCCGGGCCGCGCGTTCGGCAAGGTCCGCGCGGGAGAGTTCGGCGGAGCGCGCGAGTTCATGCTCGCCGGCCCAGATCTTGATGGGCAATGAAGCCGCCGACGACTCGGAGGCAAGCCGCAGCTCTACGAAATCGGCTTCCTTGCGGACAACGTCGTAACCCCCGGCTATGAGGTAACCGCACGCGGCTTCCAGGAGTCCATGCATCGCAGGTCCATAATCACATTCGGCGCGATGTCGTTCGAGCGCTGCTCTGTCACGACGTCCGCGCCTTAAAACCAGTATTGAGCATCCTCATGAGTTTGGCCCAGAATGAGCGTTACACGCAATAGTCACGGCCGCCTCCTCTTGCATGACGGCTAACGCACTCGGCGATCCCGGGCGCGCACATTCATATTTCTGTCAAATACTCGATGAAACGATGCAGCGGCAATGGAATAGCCCCCCTCAGGCCGACTGCCGACCGAGAACGAACTGACCGATGTTTAGCGGCAGGGGCCCCAACGCGCTGACAAAACCGTCCGGCACGGGTTCGTCCACTTCACTGCCGAACTCCGAGCGTGACCCAATATTCGCGCGGCACGCAGATCCCTAGCTCGCTGGGGAATCCGTCGTGGAAGGCAATGAAGTCACGCCTCAACGCAGCCCGGCGCTCCTCATCGAGGTTGCTGGCCAGCGTCTTGGTCGGACCATAGCCTTGGGAGAACGTCAGCCACGCAGCCTCCCCGCTTGGCTCCCTGTAGAACGACGTGCCCTTCTCGAATTTCAGGTCGAAGGCATCGCCCAGAAGTTCGGTGATCCGCTCCGGCTTTCCCCACTCGAAGGGTGAGGGCGGGGCAGGCGAAGGTGGCGGCGGCATGTAAGGCTTCATCACCATGAACATCTTGAACAGATTGCTGTCCGGCAACCACGTCGTCAAACCGATACGGCCACCTTTCCGGCACACACGGGCCAGCTCGGCGGCAGCTTTCTCCGGGCGGCTGGCGAACATGACGCCGCATGTGGAAATCACGGCATCGAACATACCATCGTCGAATGGCAAATGCTCAGCATCGGCGATCTCGTAGATGATGCTGAGGCCTTCGGCGGCCGCGCGCTGCCGCGCTGTCTCGATCAGGTCCGCACCGATGTCGGCACCCGTCACGTCAGCACCCCGGCGCGCGACGATGCGCGAGGTCCAGCCAGTTCCGGTGGCAAGATCGAGGATCTTTTCTCCGCGCCGCGGGTTGAGACGCAAAACGCAGTGCTCGATCGAATCCGCGATGCCGTGGCTTATTTCCTCGTAGAGCGCGCCGCCCGAGTTCCAGACCGCCGCTGACTTCTGATTGTGAGGTTCGATTGTCCCGGTCATTGGTTGCTCCCAGAGCTTGAATGCACGCTGTCCCACAGTGTCGGCGACCCATGGAGCACGCGCATGGCATATGACAGGCCGCTCATCCTCTGTTGCAAGCAGTTATCGAATGCCGCAGCCGCAGGCGTGATCCCGACGCAGTTGTATATTTAATGCAGACAAGATGCTCTGAAAGTCGTCATCGTGCGCTCTCGCCGGCACTTGACCTGGCCCGCGGCACGCCCTAAGCAGCGGAGCCTCTCGTCAACGACCCATCGTTGCACCTGACCGCACACCGTGCTAGCGAGCCTGGAGTGAGCCAACCGCGAACCCAGCCGCCAAGCAAGTCATTGAAAATAAAGGCAAGCGCCCGTAGCTCAGCTGGATAGAGCACCAGACTACGAATCTGGGGGTCAGAGGT
>CAZZPH010000150.1:0-6801 GCA_964655725.1 uncultured Hyphomicrobium sp. | reverse complement strand
CGCGCGATGCGCTGTGGCCCCCCTGCCTAACGGAAAGCGAGGTGTTTGTCCCGCCATTCCTGCGCGGCCTTTTGGGCTGCTGTGCGCTCCGCATCGCTTAAAGCCTCCAGCATCAGGTCGAGCTTGTCATCCTCGATACCAGCTTGCCGGGCCAACAAACGCCATTTTCCCGCCTCGGTTACGCTCTTCTCGACACCCAGGCCTTCCAGGTGTGCATGAGCCAGACGGTTCTGCGCTCCAGGGACCCCCTTGTTGGCCGCGGAGAGCATCAACGTCATCGCGTTCGGCTCGTCCTGCTTCAGACCGAAGCCGCGCAACAGCATCACGGCATACTCGTACTCCGCGGCGACATGGCCCTGTGCGGCTGCCTTCGACATCCAGCGCGCCGCCTTCAGCGCGTCGTTCTCCACGCCGGTTCCGGCCTGATAAAGCGCGGCCAGATCGTATTGCGCCTGGGCGATACCTTTCTCGGCCGCATACTCAAGATGACTGGCGCCACGGTGCGCATTCTCCGGCTTTCCCTCTCCCTTCAGGAAGAGCATTCCCAGATTGTAATTCGCGAGCGGGTCACCTGCGGCCGCCGCCTTCTCGTACAGCAGCGCCGCCGCATCCAGGTCCTTGCCCGTCCCGCGGCCGGTGGCCAGCATGTTGCCGAAGGCCAGCATCGCCGCCACATCACCCAACTCGGCCGCACGCGCATACCAGCGTGCCGCCGTCACATCGTCCTTGCCCACGCCCAGCCCACCTTCGTAGATCCGCGCCACAAGCGTGTGCGCCTGCGGATCGCCGAGCGCAGCGCGCTCCTCGGCCAGTGAGAGTGCCGTCAGAAACTGACCCTGCTCGAAGGCATCGTAGGCCGCGTCGCTGGCCGTCGCGGCCGGCTTTGGAACTGCGGTCCCTGGAGATGAGATTGCTGATTGCTCGCCAACTTCCCCACGCCCCCACAGCAGGCTCGGATCGACCTGCCCCGTCGCAATGAGGACCGCCCCGGTGCCGACGATCGCACCCGCCAAGCCAAGTCCAGCGATCAACCCCTTGCTCATCGCGCCTTCTCCCACTCGATTGCGTCATCGCCCGGTTGACCGGGTGCGGGCACATCGCAAGCGCGCTGTCCGCACGTTTCGCGCGTGGCCGCCGCAAAGCCTTCCAGGTAGCTGGCAATGCCGTCTGGCGGGTGCCCGGCGGGGATCGCAATCTCGAGGAAATCAGCGCCGGAGCGCACCAGTTCTGCCGCCTCACACACGCTCTCGACGTTCGAGGCCACGCACGGAACCTGAAAGATCTCCGACCACCAAGCCACCAGATCACGGCGGCGCTCTCCAGCCCGCTGGCGGTCTTCGACATGGGCGGGAATACCGAAGGCGACATAGTCCGCGCCCAATTCGCCAAGTGTCATCGCATCATGGCGCGAGCGGCCGGCATCGATCCCCACGCTCGCGTCCGGTCCCAATATGGATCGCGCATCCTGGTAGCGCGCTTTGAGATCGGGGCCAGCCGGAACGTGAACACCATCCGCCCCAACCTCGTGCACGAAGGCGGCATCCGAAGTCAGCAACACGGCACGCCCCTGCTTCTGACAAAGCTCGACCAAAGCAGCAATTTCGGTCCGGCGCTCCTGGCAGGATTGATCGACCTCCAGCATCACAGCCGATACCTCGGGAAACGCCAAGGCGGCCCTCAATGCATCGCCCGCCCACGCTGTCTCGCGCGCCGGAAGCGTGACGTAGAGTTGCGTCGCCTCGCCGCCGCGTGCCATGATTAAAGCTTGTCCTCGCGTTGATGCCTGGATTGCCGTTTTTGCCGGCAGTGTAGCGCTTCGATCGCGCATGACCCGGCTCATTGAGCGGGAATGGGGCGGAAACGTGGCTGGCCACGTTCGCCGCGGCCAGAATTTCCCACCGTAGGCTGAAGTTGCCAGGAATTCGCCACAGCACGCAGAGACACTTATAGTCGTTCATTCGAATCAAGAGTTTGCTCACTGGCCCGCCGCTGAAAGGTTTGTTCTGACGATGATGACATCCCCGCGATCGACGGCCCGCACTATGCATCTGGCCCTGTTTGCAGTTTTTGTCGCCCTCGGCACAGTCGGCCGCGCTCAAGCCGCCCCTGAAGCGTCCCCCGAGGCGATAGCGGACATGCCGACTGAGGATCACTCGTCCGTGGCCGCCGTCCCGGCCTCGCCAATCGTATCAGCAGCGCGTACATGGCTCACCGATCCAGCCAACACCGCGAACTGGCACAAGGATGATGCCGCCGCGGCCCTGGAATTCCTGAATAAGCGTTCTGAGGCGTTGTGGGTCGACTCGAATGGCCCAACCGTTCAGGCGCGCGCCCTTCTGGCCGAGATGTCCAAGGCCGATCACTGGGGCCTGGAGCCGGCGCATTTCCATCTGCCTGACCTTTCACCAGATTCTGCAAGCAGCACACCTGAGGCTCTTGCCAGCCTCGAGGCGCGGATCACCGTCGCGGCCTTGACCTATGCACGGCACGCCCGCGGCGGCCGCACGACGCCATCGGCGATCAGCCGTATGATCGATATGCAGCCCCAACTGCGCGAACCGGCAACCGTATTGAGTGAACTTGCTGATGACAATGACCCCGCAGCCTACCTCGTAGGACTGCATCCCAAGCACGAGCAGTTCCAGAAGCTTGCAGCGGAACTGCAACGCCGTCTGGGACCTGTGGAGCCCGAGGAGGCTGTGACAAGCGGCGCCGACACAACCGTGAAGCTACCCGATGGGGCAACGCTCAAACCACGAGCGTATCACGATGACATCGCGCTTCTGCGCCAGAGGCTCGGGGTCCCGGCAGCGTTTGCAGGACGGCGCGCATACTTCGACGAAGATGTCACCGAGGCCGTGCGAACCTTTCAGGCTGAGAACAACATCAAGGTCACCGGCCAACTGGACAAGCGAACCCGGAACGCACTCAATGGCAGACAGCGCGCCAGCGGGTCCTCGAACCCTGGCTCCGACACCCAGCGCTTGATCGTGAACATGGAACGGTGGCGCTGGATGCCTGACGACATGGGCGAGCTTCATGTCCTCAACAATGTGCCAGAGTTCGTGACACGCACTTACAAGAACGGCGCCGTGATCTTCAAAGAGAAGATTATCGTCGGCCAGCCGAGTTGGCCCACTCCCACGTTCTCCGCCCAGATGCGCACGATCGAATTCAACCCTTCATGGGGAGTTCCACCGGGCATCAAGGCCAAGGAGCTTGAGCCACGCATTCGCAAGGCGGGAAGTGGCGGAGGATTCTTCGATCAGCTGTTCGGCGGAGGCAACACCGGTGGGGCCGCAGTGATCCGCGCTCAAGGCCTTACGCCCTACATCAATGGCCGGCCCGTCAATCCTGACAGTGTCGACTGGTCCAAAGCCAATCTCAACAACTACAGCTTCATCCAGCCCCCCGGACCAAAGAATCCGTTAGGGTTCGTAAAATTCATGTTTCCGAACTCTCACAACGTCTACATGCACGATACCATCCAGCGCGACCTCTTCAATCAGTCCCATCGCCCCTACTCGCACGGTTGCATTCGCGTACAGAACCCTGGACGGTTTGCTGAGGTTCTGCTCAACGAGGACAAGGGATGGTCACCCGATCGTGTTAAGTCCGCGCGCAACTCCTCCGCCGTGGTCGTGCTCGACCGTACCATCGCTGTCCACACTGCATATCTGACAACCTGGATCGGGGATGACGGAAAGGCCGCCACCTTCGGCGATGTCTACGGCCTCGACAGCCGCGTCTCTAAGGCTCTGGGCGGAAAACCGATCCAATCGCGCGAAACCCCTCATGCAGACATCGAGACGGCCTCGACCGGTGGATCGGATCAGGCCAACCCGGCAGACAGGAAAAAACGCAAGAAGACCGAGAGCGCGAGCACGCAACCCTCATCGAACTACCGTGTGCCGGGCAGCTTCTCCGAAGCGATGTCGGGGCTGACGTCGAACTAGACCCGTCACGTCAACCGCAGGGTCCGCACGTCCCGCGCAGGGCGGGCTAATGCGTGTCTCGTTCGCCTTTCAATTGGTGCAATTCCTCGCGCATGCGCCCAAGCTCGCGCATGATTTCATCCTGCTCCTTGTCGACCAGCTCTTCCAGCCGCTCCGCGCGCAGCTCCGCCTGAGACTGCATCGCATCGACGATGACACCAATAATGAGGTTCAAAACGGCAAAGCTCGACAACATGATGAACACGACAAAGAACAACCACGACCATGGATGCTGCTCCATCACCGATCGGGCAAGATCTGGCCAGCCTTCGAGCGTCATGACCGTGAAAAGCGTGAACGCGCTTTTTTCGAGACTGCCGAAAAACTCCGGATGCGTCTCACCGTAGAGACGCGTGCTCATGACGGCGAAGACGTAGAGCAACAGCAATAAAAGCACGATAATCGATCCAAGCCCCGGCAACGCCCGGATCAGCCCCTCCACCACGCGGCGCAACGAGGGGATGACAGTAATGAGGCGCAGAAGCCGGATGGCGCGGAATGCGCGCAATGCAGCGAATCCGCCTGTGGCGGGGAGCAACGCAATGCCCACAATCGCCATGTCAAACCAGCTCCAGCCGTCGCGCCAGAAAGCGCGCCCGAACGCAAACATCTTGAGCAAGAGCTCGACGACGAAGATTCCCAGCACGAAGGTGTTGAAAAACTCAAGCTGAGGGCCGTAGAGCGCCGCGATTTCCGGATACGTCTCAAGCCCCAGCACGGCCGCATTGAGCACGATCAGGGCCGTTATCGCGATCTCAAAACTTCGCGAGCGCAGTGTCTGCGCCAAGGTCGTCTCAGCACCATGAATTACTGGTGATGACATGAGATGTCCTCCCCGTCACGATCCGGCATCGTTCGGAAAATAAATCGCGCATCCGCCACGCATGGGGAGAATGTCAGGCAGCATTCTCCAGCGCAACGTCCCACTGTCCCAAAGCTGCAAGCCCATTCATGCGCGCACGATGCGCGAAAGCACGCTGCCCCGCGGCGACGTTCTCGGTCTTGCCACCCCAAGCCTTGAGCGCGGCGGCCTGCAACGCACGCCCATAGGAAAAGGTCAGCGCCCAGGGTGCCGCGCCAGCCGCATTCATCAGTGAAAGATGCTCGGTCGCCGCCGCATCCGATTGGCCACCCGATAGAAAAGCGATGCCGGGGACGGATGCCGGAACAGTTGACTTGAGGCATCGCAGCGTTTTCTCGGCGACCTCGGAAGCCGATGCCTGCCGGGGGCACTTCTGACCTGCGATGACCATGTTGGGCTTGAGGACCATGCCTTCCAGCACCACACGCGCGTCGTAAAGTTCGCGGAAGACCGTGCGCAGTGTCCACTCCGTGACGCGGTAGCACTCGTCGATGTCGTGCGCGGAGTGCGTCCCGTCCATCAGCACCTCAGGTTCCACGATCGGAACAATTCCTGCCTCCTGGCACAGCGCCGCATACCGGGCGAGCCCGTGGGCATTGGCCTTGATGCCGTTCCAGGTCGGGCACCCGCCGGCAATCGTGATGACGGCGCGCCACTTCGCGAAGCGGGCGCCGAGGGTGTGGTACTCGGCCAGCCGCTCCCTCAAGCCGTCGAGGCCCTCCGTCACGGTCTCGATGCCGGCGGTAGGACCGGCCAGGGGCTTGGCACCGGTATCAACCTTGATGCCCGGGATCGATCCGGAGGCTTTCATGATCTCCACGAGCGGCGTGCCATCCTTGGCCTTCTGGCGGATCGTCTCGTCGTAGAGGATCACTCCTGAGACGTGGTTCGTCATCGCCTCGGTAGAGCGGAACAGCATTTCGCGATAATCACGGCGTGTGTCCTCGGTGGAGGCGACTCCAATCGAATCAAAACGCTTCTTGATCGTGCCGGAACTCTCATCGGCAGCCAGTATGCCCTTACCGGGCGCGACCAGGGCGCGAGCGATATCTTCAAGGCGTTCGGTCATGGCTCAGAACTCCAGGTGCTATCGATGTTGTTTGCAGTTTCGGCACTGATCTAATGACATTCAGGCTCGGCGAAAATCCCCCCTGCCGGAGAAAAAGACACTCTTGGCCTTCCTCCTCAGCAATCTCCACATCACATGGTTCGCCGCGGGACCAATTATTCCTCAGATCAGCTTGGCCATCGCCACTGCCGTATCTGACATGCGGTTGGAGAACCCCCACTCGTTATCGTACCAGGCCAGAACACGCACGAGGCGGCCATCCATTACCTTTGTCTGGTCGAGATGGAAGATCGAAGAATGCGCGTCGTGGTTGAAGTCGGTCGAAACGTTGGGAGCATCGGTCACGCCGAGGATTCCCTTGAGCTCGTTCTCGGCCGCGCGCTTGATCGCCGCGTTGATCTCGTCTTTCGTCGTCTCGTTACGCGATATGAACTTGAAGTCGACGACCGAGACGTTGGGCGTTGGCACGCGGATGGCCGTTCCGTCGAGCCTCCCGTTGAGTTCGGGCAGCACAAGCCCCACTGCTTTCGCCGCACCGGTGGACGTCGGGATCATCGAGAGGGCGGCTGCGCGCGCGCGATAGAGATCCTTGTGCATCGTGTCGAGTGTCGGCTGATCGCCCGTGTAGGCGTGAATTGTCGTCATGAAGCCCTTGTCGATGCCCACGAAGTCATGAAGAACTTTGGCGACCGGCGCGAGACAGTTCGTGGTGCACGATGCGTTTGAGACCACGTGGTGGTCCCGCGTCAGTGCGTCGTGATTGACGCCGTAGACCACCGTCAGATCGGCACCGTCCGCTGGCGCGGAGACGAGGACCCGCTTGGCGCCGGCGGCAAGATGGGCGGCCGCCTTGTCCTTGGAGGTGAACAGCCCCG
>CAZZPH010000149.1:6070-6814 GCA_964655725.1 uncultured Hyphomicrobium sp. | reverse complement strand
GACGGCTACGAGGTGACCGAGGGCGACATCCTCTGGAACGGGGGCTCGATCCTCGAGATGGAGCCGGACGAGCGGGCGGCCGCTGGAGTCTTCCTCGCCTTCCAGTATCCGATGGAGATTCCAGGTGTGGCGGGCCTGACGTTTCTGCGAACGGCTGCCAATTCGCTGCGCAAGAAGCGCGGCGGCGTGGAGCTTTCGACACCGGAGTTCCTGAAGCTCGTCAAGGACAAGGCCGCAAAGCTCAATATCGACTTTGAGATGCTCAAGCGCCCCGTCAACGTCGGCTTTTCCGGCGGCGAGAAGAAGCGCTCGGAAATTCTCCAGATGGCGCTCCTCGAGCCGACGCTGTGTGTGCTCGACGAGACCGACAGCGGTCTGGACATCGATGCGCTGAAAGTCGTGTCTGACGGCGTCAACGCGCTGCGCGGACCGGACCGCGCGATGCTGGTCATTACGCATTATCAGCGCCTGCTCAATCACATCGTGCCCGACAAGGTGCATGTGCTCGCAGATGGCCGCATCCAGAAGAGCGGCGGCAAGGAGCTGGCTCTGGAACTGGAAAAATCCGGCTACGCGGACTTCACCGGCAAGGCCGCGTGACAGGGCAGGGGAAGACCGGGGTGGCAGACAGGAAAGAGGCGGCACGTGTGATGTCAGTGCAGGAAACAAGAACAAAAGCCGAGACGGGCTTCAGCCAGGAGTTCGCGGCCGCGGTGCTCAGAATGCGCGGGGGCTCAACCTCCG
>CAZZPH010000149.1:1454-6060 GCA_964655725.1 uncultured Hyphomicrobium sp. | reverse complement strand
TCAGCCAGGAGTTCGCGCGCGTGGAGGGGCAGCTCCCGGGCGGGGCAGGTCTTGGCGCCATGCGCCGCCAAGCGATCGGTCGCTTTGCCGCCCTGGGGCTTCCCAGCCGGCGCGTTGAGGAGTGGAAGTACACGGACCTGCGCAGTGGCGTGAAAGAGGCGTTTGCCCTCCTGCCTGATCCCGGTGCTGGCCCCGCAGAAATGAGCGCGGACATTGAAAGCCTCGTCGGGGCGGCCGCGCCCGCGGTGCTCTTCGTCGATGGTCATGGAGCAGGCCAGCATGGCAATGCTCCACCCGCTGGCGTGCGCGTCGAATTCCTCGCCCAAGCCGCTGGAGCCTTGCCGGGTTGGGCACAGGATCTGGTGATGGCCGAGGTCATGCGCGAGGGTGCGGCCGTCGCACTCAACTCCGCACTGTTCACCGACGGTGCTGTCATCGACGTGCCAGAGGGCGTCGAATTGGCTACACCAATTTTCATTGTTTCGGGGGCCCGGCACGGCGGACCTGGGTTGACGGCCATGCGCCATCTCATTCGGATCGGCAAGGGTGCCAAAGCCACCATCGTTGAGCTGGACCGTTCCGGACGGTTGAACCATCGCCAAGCCAGTAGCCTCACGCAGATCATTCTGGGCGATGGAGCGGACCTTGCTCATGTGAAGCTTGTCGATACGCGGCAGGGCTCCGTGCATCTTGGCCACTGGCATGCATCGCTCGGCAAAGACGCGCGCTATCAGCCCTTCCAGCTGACGTTGGGCGAAGGTCTCGCGCGCCACGGCCTGGATGTGGATTTTCTTGGCGAGCGCACAACGTTCGACTTCTCGGGCGCCTCGATTGTGCACGGCGACGGGCACGCCGATACGACCCTCGAAATCGACCATCAGGTTCCCCATTGCACGAGCCGCGAACTCTTCAAGGCTGTGCTCGATGGCAGGGCCCGTGCCGTGTTCCAGGGTAAGGTCATCGTCCGCCCTGGTGCGCAGAAGACCGACGGCAAGCAGATGGCCCAGGCGCTCATGCTGTCGCCCGAAGCGGAGTTCGATTCCAAGCCCGAGTTGGAGATCTATGCCGACGATGTGGTGTGCGGCCATGGCTCGACGGCTGCCGAGATCGATCCGGATCTGGTATTCTACTGCACCTCGCGTGGGATTCCCCCAGCTGAAGCCCGCGCGCTGCTGATCTGGTCGTTCGTGGCTGAAGCGATCGAAAAGGTCGAGGATGATCACGTGCGCGGCGTCCTGGAGGGCTTGGCACGCGCCAGCCTGGGGCTCGAATGAGGCGGGTCACGGCGGGATTTGGAATGGAGAACGGCTGACGATGACCAGCGCAGCGCGGCAGGTGGAGCGGGACGACGATGCGGGTGGGGCCATGGCGCCACTCGATGTCGCACGGTTGCGGTCAGATTTTCCGATCCTGTTCCGGGAAGTCTATGGCAAGCCTCTCGTCTATCTCGACAACGGGGCGAGCGCTCAGAAGCCTGCGTCCGTCATCGAGGCGATGGATCATGCCTATCGCTTCGAATACGCGAACGTTCATCGCGGGCTGCACTACCTGTCCAATGCTGCCACCACGCGGATGGAGGAGGCGCGCGAAACAGTCCGGCGGTTCTTCAATGCGCCGAGCGTGGAGGAGATCATCTTCACGCGCAACGCCACCGATGCCATCAACCTGGTTGCGTCCTCATTTGGCGGGATGGTGATCGGCGAGGGCGACGAGATCGTGCTCTCGATCATGGAGCACCATTCCAACATCGTGCCCTGGCACTTCCACCGCGAGCGCAATGGCGCGGTCCTGAAGTGGGCCCCCATCGGGGATGATGGGTCGTTCCTGATCGATCAGTTCGAGCGCCTTCTGGGTCCGCGCACGCGGATGGTCGCCATCACCCACATGTCGAACGTCTTAGGCACGGTTGTCCCGGTCAAGGAGGTTGTGCGTATCGCGCATGCGCGCGGTATCCCGGTTCTTGTCGACGGCAGTCAGGCCGCCGTGCATCTCCCGGTCGATGTGCAGGATATCGATTGCGACTTTTATGTTGCCACGGGTCATAAGCTCTATGGCCCGTCCGGCATCGGTGTTCTCTACGCCAAGCGTCAGCATCTCGATGCGATGCCGCCCTATCAGGGTGGAGGAGAGATGATCGAGGCCGTTCACGTTGATCGCGTCACCTATGCGGGCCCTCCCCACAAGTTCGAAGCGGGCACGCCGCCGATCGTAGAGACTGTCGGGCTTGGCGCGGCACTCGCCTACATGATGCAGGCCAGACGCGACGCGATTGCCCGGCACGAGGATGAGGTGTCGCGCTACGCACATGAGCGCTTTGCGGAATTCGACTGGCTGACAGTTTATGGCCACGCGCCGGGCAAGGGCGCCATCGTGTCCTTCAACGTCGAGGGGCTTCATCCCCACGATGTCTCCACGATCATCGATCGCTCGGGCGTGGCGATCCGCGCCGGCCACCATTGCGCGCAGCCTCTGATGGCAAGGCTTGGCGTGTCAGCCACCTGCCGTGCGTCGTTTGCGATGTATAACACCAGGGCGGAAGTCGATCAGCTGATTGCGGCCCTGCAGAAGGCCCGCGAGCTGTTCGCCTGACGCGTGCGCCACCCGCGCACAAGGAGTACCAACGATGGACGACACCAAGCCTGAGTTGAGCAACGAGCCTGCGTCAGAGCCCGCAGGAGCTGATGCCGTCATGCACGCCAGCGCGAGGCCGCGGCCACCAAGCGTGTCAGAAGGGGGCACGCCCGTTGAAGGCTCGGCACTGTCGCGCGAAGAACTCGACGATCTGACTGAGGATATCATCAAGGCCCTGAAGACGGTCTATGATCCAGAAATCCCTGCGGACATCTATGAACTCGGCCTCATCTATAACATCGACGTCACCGATGAGCGGATGATCGAGGTGTTGATGACACTGACGGCGCCGGGCTGCCCTGTGGCCGGTGAAATGCCGATCTGGGTGGAGAACGCCGTTGCGGCCGTGCCCGGCGTCATGGGTGCCAAAGTCACGCTCACCTTTGAGCCACCCTGGGATCAGAGCCGCATGTCGGATGAAGCACGCCTGGCGCTCAACATGTTCTAGCGTGCTGGTGGTCCGGTTCCCAGGATCAGCACGGGCTGGTCGTACCTTATGCCGCACACTCGTCACCGCGCTGGCGTCAGACCGTGGGGTTGCGCGATCTGACAGCGCCATTCGACTTGGCCGTGGATCGTCAGTAGATTAAATCAGAACAATGAGTTGAGCAGGAGAGGCGAGATGGCTGTTTCACGCAAGGACGAGGCGCGCGCATTGAACGCGGAGGAGCGGGAGCTGGTCGAGCGTTCGCATCATCCAGCCGTGCAGGATCTGTCGGATCAGGAGCTTGCCCAGCTTGTTAAGCTCATCCGCGAGCGCCGCGACCGGGCGACCGGGGAAGCCAACCGCCGCCGTCGAGAGATGCGAGGCAAGGCCGCTCCCAAAGGCGCAAATCCATCTGCGTCGGATGCTGGTTCCAAGCTGAAAGTCGCCGTTCTTGCGATGGCCATGCGGCGATTGAACAGCGAAGTTGAGAATCGCCGGCGGATGGCGGCCAGCGCCTCTCAAGTGGACATCGCACGCAAGGCACTCGCAATGAAGCTTGCCGGCGTGAGTGAAGGGCCAGCGTATAATTCACGTGCGCTCCACATGGGTATGCGCAACATTCCGAGTTCCCGGCGGCAGGATCTCATCCGCCCCATGGAGCTTGGCCGCCAGCGCAAGGCCGGCGCCATCGCACAAGCAAAGCGCGACGCGCGTTAGCCGTCCCGTATCGAGGGCGTGCACATTAAGCCCCAAAATCCTGATCCAGAGTGCAACCCGATTGGGATGACGTGTCCGTCTGGCATCGCGGCGGTGGTGCGCGTGCCGCCAGAAAACTCGATTTGGTAAGCCCAAACACGTTGCCTGCCACAATTCGGGCGGGTTCGGTCCATCGTCCTTGCGTGGTGTGTCAGGGCCCGGGGTGCCGCGTACCCCTACTGCATGAGGACTGGGGATGGCCAGATCGGAACGGGGCGTCAATCAAGACTTCGAGGCGCTGATGAGTGACGTCAACCAACATGGCACCCGCACCGCCGACGATATGGCGCGGCAGCAGGGCCGATCTGGGGAGGGACGCAGCCGTGTCTCGGGTGCTGGCCTTGCCACGCTTGTCTCGATCATTGCCCTCGTTTTTTCTGGCTTCAGTTTCTATGAGACCGTCCTGAAGCAGGCGGAGTTGCGCGTGTATCAGCCGCCGCTGATTTACATGTATCGCCAGGGCTTCCGCGACGTGTTCGCCATCCCGATCACGATCTCGAACGATGGCGCGCGTCGCGGGACCGTTCTGTCGTTCGATCTCAAGGTAACGAACCTGGAGACCAACGCAACGATGAGCTTCCAGAACCTGCATTTCGGAGAATCGCCCGCCGGTTCGACGGAACTCTTTACGCCTATCACCGTCGCAGGAGGCAGTTCGTCGACCAAGGTCGTGTTGTTCCATGCTCTCAAGACCGGCTCGTTTGTCGAGAGCACGGGCGGTGTCCGGCTGCCGCTGCGTCTTGAGCTGACCCTGAACGTCGACGGCTCCGGCGCCTGGAATGGCGCGCAGGC
>CAZZPH010000149.1:0-1444 GCA_964655725.1 uncultured Hyphomicrobium sp. | reverse complement strand
TTACCTTCGACATGACGGCCAATTACATCGCAGGCCTGCGAGACATGGAGGCTGGGCGCCCAACGCAGCTCTACGATTCCAAATGGATCGCCGGCGTGCCCGCACCCCTGGACCCAGACCAGTAGCCCTTCTGATCTGTCACGGCGGGACGCTGCTTCGTCGACGATCGCAGTGCGCCGGAATCACGCCCGTGGTGCCTGCCGCGCTCCCCGGCGCATCATCAGCGTTGCCGCCGTGACGATGGCAGTTGCCCCAGCGGTCGAAATGACGAACCCAAGCACGGGTGCGTTGGTCATTGCGGCGCCGGAGGCAGCAGGCCCGATCATGCCTCCGAGTGTGTAGGCAAGGATGAAGGCGGCATTGGCGGTTGCCAGATCGCGCGGGGCCACCTCCTCGCCCAGGACCGCCAATCCGAGCGTGTAGAACCCAACCACGATGGCCCCCGTCACGAACACGGTCATGTGGGCCAAATTGGCGCTCTTCAATGCTTCGGGCAGCATGGCGATCAGCACGATGTAGATGATGCCGCTGGCGATCAGCACGCCCTTGCGTGAGGTCTTGTCGCCGATCCAGCCGAGCGCGAACTGCGGCAGCACGCCACCGACAAGCAGGATCGTCAGCAGCCGCAGCGCCTCGTTTTCATCCATGCCTGCGGCCATCGCCACACTGGGAAACAGCGCGACCTGCGTCGTCTCGAGAAATCCTCCCAGAAACCCAGCAGCCATCGCAATCGGAGACATCTTGAGGCCGCCCCAAAGTCCGGTATGAGGCTCATGGGCGAGATCGGGCACCAGCCGGCGGGCGAGCACGATCGGCACTGCGCTGAACAGCGCGCCGAGCGCTCCGGTCAGGAACGGCAACATATCGGTTGTCCCGACGGCCTCAAGGACGATCGGCCCCAAGGCGTAGCCGCTGAAGATCGCCGTCGAGTAAAACGCCATGACGCGCGTGCGGTTCGCATCGGTCGCCATATGGTTGATCCACGTCTCCCCGACGATCCACGGCAGCAAAAGCGCTGCGCCCATCAGGAACCGGATAACAATCCACGCTATGGTGCTTTCCAGGACATAGAGCGCGCCGTACCCGGCGACGGTCAGAAAACAGCCGGCGAGAATGGCGGTGATCGGGTTCACCCGCGCCACGGCGCGCGGCAATACCGGCAACAGCACGAGCACAGCCAGGAAGGGCACCGCGCCTGCAATGCCAATGACCCACGAGGGCTCGCCGCGTTGCTCCAGTACGAGCGAGGTGAGCGGATAGCCCATGCCGTAGGCGAGCCCGACGCCGAGCGAGGAGATGATGACAGCTGCGAGGCTGAGGAGCCGCTCCCGTTGTGAGAAGGCGTAGGCGGGCTCGGCGGTCATGAAGGCGGCTCCTGAATTCAACCGTGTTGAATTAGCTCGTGAGAGACAGCGGCGCAAGGCCCGCAGCATAGTCCGGCGTC
>CAZZPH010000148.1:0-6815 GCA_964655725.1 uncultured Hyphomicrobium sp. | reverse complement strand
GGACGCCTCATCACTGATGCGGCGGGACGGCGCCATGTCCTGCCCGTGCGCGTCTACTTCGAGGACACGGACGCGGGTGGGGTCGCCTATCATGCCTCATTCATCCGGTGGTGCGAACGCGGCCGCACGGACTTCCTGCGCCATCTGGGCACGGACGCGCGGCGTCTCATCGATGGCTCTGACAACCACGAACCCGCCGCTTTCGTCGTGCGCCGGATGAATTGCGACTTCCTGCGGCCTGCGCGAATGGACGACGTGCTGGAAGTCGAAACCCGCGTGAAGGACCTGGGTGGGGCGAGCGTCACGCTTGTGCAAACCATCACGGGCCGGGAACGCACCGTATTCGAAGCCGAGGTGACCGTCGTACTCGTGTCTGTGTCCGGCAAACCCCTGCGCTTGACGAGCGCCATCCGATCAGGCTTTGGAGGCCCACAGGCCTGACACCGAGCCTCCAACCCCACAGATCCGGCCCGCTCGCCTGCCGGATGCCACTTGGCGCATCCCACAAAACCGCGTACCGGGAAGGACAACAGGCCCGAGTGAGCCAGGAAAGCCCCGCTGTGACGAAAGCCCACAACCCCCCGTCCGCGACCTCCTTCCGCCACGACATCAGCGGCATGATGAAGGCAGAAACCGGCGCACAGGGCCTCACCGAGGACATTCTCGCAGCGTACCTGGACCGATGCACGCCCATCCTTGCCGCGCTGCGTGACGACGTGCGGTCGGGATCCGTGCCGCTCCTCACCGTACCCGCGGCCACCGCTGATCTCGACGAGGCCGAAGCAGCGCTTGCCCGGCTATCGGTCGATGCCCACACGATCATTTTTTTCGGCACCGGCGGCTCGGGGCTCGGCGGGCAGATGCTCGCGCAGGTCGCAGGCTGGAGTATTCCCTTCACCGCCCGTCGCGAGCCCCATCGGCTGCCCCGCGTTCGGTTCTACGACAACCTGGATGGCGGGTCTCTCGATGCGCTCTTGTCCAGGATCGACCTGGCGCAGACCCGATTCGTCGTGACCTCCAAATCAGGCGGCACAACAGAGACGCTCGCGCAGGCCATCCTCGCGCTTCAGGCCGTGAAGGGTGCAGGTCTAGAAGCCCGCATTCCACAGATCTTTCTTGGCATCACTGAGCCTGCCGTGGCCGGCCACGGCAACGGTCTGCGCACACTCTTCGAGGCCCATGGGATTCCTCTGCTCGATCATCCACCCGGCATCGGCGGACGCTTCTCTTGCTTGACGATTGTGGGCCTCTTGCCCGCTATGGCGCGGGGGCTTGATGCGCGCGCGATCCGCAACGGCGCACAATCCGTGATCGACGCACTCTCGTCGGTGCAAACATCCCGCGATTTTCCTGCAGCTCTGGGTGCGGCGGCCATGGTGGCGCTTGCCACAGAACGCTCCGTTGGCGCCGTCATTCTGATGCCCTACGCGGACCGCCTCGCTAAACTCGCCGATTGGTTCGTGCAGCTTTGGGCGGAGAGCCTCGGCAAAAATGGTTTGGGCACCATCCCCGTGCCTGCTCTGGGCCCTGTCGATCAGCACAGTCAGCTTCAGCATTTCATGGATGGCCCGAACCGCATCGCACTCACCATCCTGCGCGTCGCCAGCCGGAACGCAGGACCACGCATTGATCCAGCCATCGCCCAATTGGCCGGTGCTGGTTTCATCGGCTCAAAGACGCCGGGTGACATCGTGGATGCACAGGCCCACGCGGTGGCCGAGGCGCTGATCACCGCCGGCCGGCCAGTGCGCACGATCGATCTTGACCGGTTGGACGAGCACACGACAGGCGCGCTGCTCATGCATTTCATGCTGGAGACCATCATCGCCGGGCGGCTGATGGGCGTCGATCCGTTCGATCAGCCGGGCGTCGAGATGGCCAAAGTGCTGACAAAAAAGCGTCTGTCCTGAACGCGCGGCTCCTTCGCCCGCCTGTTGGCTTCTCACGGGTTGCAGATGACGCCTCGGCGCGCCATGGGCTATTGAGGGGCATCATCAGGAGATTCGCACCCGTGCCCATCCGCCAGCTTTCCCCGCAGACCGTCAACCGCATTGCGGCGGGCGAGGTCATCGAGCGGCCGGCGAGCGTGGTCAAGGAACTGGTGGAAAACGCAATCGACGCGGGCGCCGGGACCATCGAGATCGTCACGGCGGGCGGCGGACTTTCCCTCATCCGGGTGACGGACGACGGCCACGGGATGGCCGCGCACGATCTGGAGATGTGCGTGGAACGCCACGCTACGTCCAAACTCGACGAAGATGATCTATTCGATATTCGCACGCTCGGGTTTCGCGGCGAAGCCCTGCCCTCGATCGGGTCCATCGCTGATCTGAGCGTCGCATCCCGCCAGCATGACGCCCGGGACGGCCTGGAGATCGTCGTGCAGCGCGGAGCCAAGCGCCCGATCAAACCCGCCGCTTTGAATTCCGGAACGCGCGTGGAAGTCCGCGACCTGTTCTCAGCAACGCCCGCGCGCCTCAAATTCCTCAAGTCTGAACGCGCCGAGAACATGGCGACAAGCGATGTCGTCCGGCGCCTCGCCATGGCCCACCCCGCCATCGACTTCACGCTGACAACGGGCGAACGTTCAGCTCTGCGGCTACCGGCGTGCGATCAAACTGCGGCAGGTCTCCTCCAACGGCTCGGCCGGATCATGGGGCCCCAATTCATGGCCGACGCGCTGGCGATTTCTGGCGAGCGCGACGGCGTCCGCGTGATGGGCTTTGCCGGACTGCCCACCCTGCATCGTCCCGATGCGGCCCAGCAGTTTTTGTTCGTCAATGGCAGGCCAGTGCGCGACAAGGTGCTGGTCGGCGCGGTGCGGGCTGCCTATGGCGACCTCATCCCCAAGGGACGCCACCCACTGCTCGCCTTGTTTGTCACTCTTGATCCCGCAGACGTCGACGTAAATGTGCATCCAGCCAAGGCGGAGGTGCGCTTTCGCGATGGCGGGCGCGTGCGGGCGCTCCTGATTGGCGCCATCCAGAACGCTCTTCACGAGGCCGGGCACCGCGCGAGTGTGCGCGGCGCGGACCTCGCATTCGACATTCTCAATCGGGCCGGCATTCCTCCGTCACACTCTGTCGAAACGGCGGCTGCACATGCGGGCAGAGCGGCAGAATCTGACAACGATCGGAATGCTCGATCATGGTCTGACCCCAGCGCCTTGCCGCACGGATTTGGGGAAGCGATGCAGGCACCGTTTGCCGCATTCACCGAACCAGGCGCGGATACCAGCGCAGATTCCGAACCACTTGTTGCGGAACTCCTCGATCGTCCCCTCGGTGCGGCGCGCGCCCAACTGCATGAGACCTATATCGTCGCCCAGACCCGCACCTCGGTCGTCATTGTCGACCAGCATGCCGCGCACGAACGCCTGGTCTATGAGCGCATGAAGGCCATGCTCGCCAACGGCGGCGTCGAACGGCAGACCCTGTTGATCCCCCACATCGTGGAAACCGGCGAGGACGAGGCCCACGCACTGGTTGAACGCGAAGCGGAGCTTGCTGAAATGGGGCTCGTCATAGAGTCCTTCGGACAAGGGGCCGTCGCGGTGCGTGAAGTCCCCGCGCTGCTCGGCAACGCGGACATCGCCGCTCTTGTCATCGATCTGGCAGCCGAGATTATCGCGCACGGCCGCGGCTTTGCACTTCAAGACCGCCTCGAAGCCATATGCTCCCGGATGGCCTGCCATGGCAGCGTCAGGGCCGGACGCCGCCTCACAGCACAGGAAATGAATGCTCTGCTCCGGGACATGGAGGCTACGCCCTATTCGGGCCAGTGCAATCATGGCCGTCCGACCTACATCGAGTTGAAGCTCTCCGACATCGAGCGGCTGTTCGGGCGGCGCTAAGTTGAGATGCGATTCTGAGCATAACGAATTTGCGCGCGGAGGCCGAAATTTCGCCATCGCTGCCGCGTTATGTGTGTCCCGGGTGGGCACCCACACATTGAGTCTTGCGTACTGCCATGCTGAGAATTGCAACGTCGAGTATCATGCGCGGCTCTTTCGTTGCCGCCGGCCGTGTCGAACTCGATACCTGGTTCGAAGGTGACATCCTGTGTTCACGGCTCGACATCGGCTGCGATGGCTATGTTCTGGGTAACATAACAACCCGCGAGCTTTACGTCGAAGGCCAGATCGTCGGTACGGTCCATGCAGGGATCGTCCACCTGATGGACGGCGCATTCGTCGAAGGTGACATCCATCACCACGTCTTGTCGCTCCATCCCAATGCCACGCTGCTGGGCGCGGCCCTCAGAACGACGCGCATGCCGTTTCCAAACGAGTTGCTGTCACTCGAGGCGAAATCCAAAGAGGCGGCAGGCATGTTTCCAGTGTCGGTCGGCCCCGCACGAGAGCGTCCACAGCCCCGCCCTCGCCGGTCGGGAGGCACTGTTCCTGTCTGAGCGCGGATCCGCTCACCCCAGATAACGACCGAATGCCACTGCCGTGTCGCCCCAGGTCCGCGCGTCAGCCTCAGCATATCCCGAAGGCCAGCGTTGAGGCGTCCCGGCGCGCTCCTCCCACACGATGACGGCCCCCGGAACGAGCCAGCCCCCGGACGCCAGAGACTGCAGGGCAATCTCGCCGAGGCCACGGGCATAGGGTGGATCCAGGAAGGCCAGCCCGAATGGCGACATCGTACCCGCGGGTCCCAGACTGGTCGCATCGCGGCGGAAAATGCGCGTCACGCCTGTCAGTCCGAGCGCTTCCACATTCTGCCGGATCAACCCACGGCTCTCTGCTCCGTCCTCCACGAACAGGACGTACGCTGCACCGCGCGATATCGCCTCGATGCCCAGCGCACCCGTACCGGCGAACAGATCGATGACACGAGCCCCATCGATCCTGAAATCATCCATCCCATGCGTGAGGATATTGAACACGCTCTCACGCACGCGGTCGGACGTCGGGCGCACATCATGCCCTGAAGGCGCGGCCAGAGCCCGCCCGCGAAATCTTCCCCCCACAATCCTCACCTTCGCTCTCCACGCTGAGGCTGGCCGGCCTCTCTCTCGGCGGGCTTTGATGTGCCCCCCCGCGCATGGCGCTCCTTCCGGGCCTCTGCTGTTTCGCTGAGCCCGAACTGTCCGGCGGCCTCTTTGCCGATGGCTTCGGCAAGTGCCCGCCGCTTCACAGGTTCGACAGCACCGGGTGTCAAGCCTCCCAGATCGAAGGGCCCGAAGGAAACCCTGATCAGGCGCGATACCTCCAAGCCGAGCGACGCCAGCACTTTGCGCACCTCGCGATTCTTGCCCTCGCGGATGGCCACAGAGAGCCACATATTGGCACCTTGCGTCGTGTCAATCGTGGCTTCGATGGGTCCGTACTGAACGCCATCGATCTCCACACCCGCCTTCAAGGCTTCAAGTTGGGCCGCCTCAACGCGGCCGCGCGCGCGAACGCGGTAGCGGCGCATCCATCCCGTCGCGGGCAGTTCCATATGCCGCGCCAAGGCCCCGTCATTGGTGAGCAGCAGCAATCCCTCGGTATTGAAGTCGAGCCGCCCGACAGAAATCACGCGGCCGAGTTCAGGGGGCAGCTTCTGGAAAACAGTTGCCCGGCCTTGAGGATCGGCATGGGTGGTCACCAGTCCGCGCGGCTTATGATACCGCCACAGGCGCGGCGGCTCGGCTGTGGGGAGCGGCCGGCCATCGACAAGAATGTTGTCTGCGGGACCCACTTCGACGGCGGGCGTCGCCAGCACGCGGCCATTGACGCTAACGCGCCCCTCCGCCACCCAGCGCTCCGCCTCCCGGCGCGAGCATAGGCCTGCCCGCGCCATGGCCCGCGCGATTCGCATCGGGGCGGACGGCTGCCCGCCGGACGGGGCGTCCTGGTGACGTGTGGTCCTGCCACCGATCGGCCGCTGACGCTTTGCAGGCTTCTTGTCAACGCGGCCGCCCTGTGCGGAACCTTCTTGGAGAGCAACGGGCCCGCGGCCAGGTTTGCGGACCTTGGAGGCTCTCCCCTTCGAGGCACCACTCTTGGCCGCGTTCGCGTCTCTATCCTGGCCCCCTCGTTGACCACGTCCACGTTTGTGCATCAGATACTGATCCAGCCCTTTGCTGACGTGCGATAAGCGCGCCGCATCCCAACACTGAGGAGCCCTTATGACATCGCACGTGCGGGCGAGCCACATGGATCTGGCGCTGGAAGAGGCGCGCCGCGCCGCCGCACGCGGTGAAGTGCCCGTCGGCGCAGTCATTGTCGACGCGGATGGGGCTGTCATCGCGCAAGCGGGCAACCAGACGATCGCGCTCTGCGACCCTACAGCACATGCCGAGATCGTCGCCATTCGGTCCGCATGCGCGGCGGTAGGCTCTGAGCGTCTTGCAGGTTTTGATCTCTATGTCACGCTCGAGCCGTGCCCTATGTGTGCAACGGCGATTTCGTTTGCACGGATCCGGCGCCTTTACTACGGCGCCAGTGATCCCAAAGGGGGCGGGGTCGAGCATGGCCCGCGCGTGTTCTCGCATTCAACATGTCATCATATCCCCGAACTCTATCCCGGCATCGGGGCGGAGCCATCGAGCATCCTTCTCAAGATTTTCTTCGCGAGCCGGCGCACTCAGTCAGACTGAGGGTTTCGCTTTCCGCGACCCGTTGACCTGTAAGCGCGCAAGCGCTTCAACAATCGCGGGCGGCCCGTCTCAGCATCGCGACCCGGCAATTCACCAATCGAAGAAGACGCCGGCCCTTCCAGCTCGGCGACAGTCTCAGATGCCATGAGGCGCATCAGTTTTGCTTTGAGCTTCGCTTTAGAGTCTTCGGCGGCGGCAAGGATCTCCTTGACCTTCCAGACATCGAG
>CAZZPH010000147.1:0-6836 GCA_964655725.1 uncultured Hyphomicrobium sp. | reverse complement strand
ATGAAGGTAAGCTCTACGTCGCCGACATCGATCGGCTCGTGCAGATTGACGTTTCCACGGGACAGATCTCGAACCGTTATGAAGCCGCCGGCTCCAAATTCCTCAACGACGTGACGGCCGACGCAGCCGGCAACATCTACGTCAGCGACATGATGACAGATACGATCTGGCGTTTGTCGGCGGGCACATTCGAGAGTTGGCTCCAGGATGCCAAACTGCAAAATCCCAATGGCCTGCTTGCCCAGGGCGACAAGTTGATCGTGGGAGCTTGGGGCGTCATGACGGATGGTTTTGCGACCAAGGTTCCCGGGCACCTTCTCACTGTCAACATCGCCGACAAGTCGATCGCCCCGCTCGGTGATGCGACCCCGGTCGGCAACCTCGATGGCGTGGAGCCCCTCGGCCAAGACGCTTACCTCGTCACCGACTGGATGGCTGGCAAAGTGATGCGCGTGGAGGCCAGCGGAAAAGCCGAGACCCTTCTGGAACTGGAGCAGGGCGCGGCTGATCTGGGCTATGATCCTGCATCCCGCACGGCCTACATCCCGCAGATGATGAAGGGTGCCCTCTACGCCTACCGGATCCCCTAAAGGCGCGCCGGTCGCACCGCCGCCGGCCTCGTAGCACCCGGTCTCCAAGTGCAGGCCGAAAGATGACGCGGCCAGGTTAATTCGCGCCTTCACCCGCCGATCGCCGAATTGCGTTTGCCCGCAATCTGAAGGTGTGGCTAGAGTAGTCGTCACATCTGCCTGCGCGGGTTGGAGCGGGCCGCTGCCGACGGCGCTTATTAATCGCACGCGGCGCGGTGTAACGGCTGGGCCTTGCCGCGCGGCTGATGGGCACGACAGTCGCGTTACGATCCGCTGGCGACAGCGCGCGGCACCAGGAGACAACACGTGCTCAGGCCATCAGCCTCGCTGACCACCTGTGGGATTAGATGCGCCGCCAGCGCACAAACGTCGCTGCCCGATCTCATTGCCGAACTGAAGCAGGGACTGGGAGAAGCCAGATTCCAGCACCTGACGGTGTTCTTCTCAACGGATTTCGACGCCGAACGGCTTGTTGCCGCACTGGCATTTGCATTTCCCGATACGCCGATCTCGGGCTGCTCGACGGCTGGAGGCATTACGCCGGGCGGAATGGCGGATTCAGGCGTGTTGCTGATCGCATTCCCCGAACGGCACTTCGTCGTCCACAGTGGCATCGTCGAGAAGGTTTCCAGCTTCGGTGTCGAACGCGCCACTGATCTTGCACGCCGTCTGAGATCACAGCTTAAAATCGCCGATCCCCACAACGACGGTCCGGCCGCCTTTGCACTCATGCTCGTCGATGGGCTGTCGAACGCCGAAGAGTCGATCGTCGCCGCCGTCCACTGGGCTATGGAGCACGTCCCCCTCGTAGGCGGCTCGGCCGGAGACGGGCTCACATTCAATGGCACGACCCTCATTCATGACGGACGGGTGCACATGGATGCGGCCGTCCTGCTGTTAATCGAGACCGATATTCCCTTTCGCGTCTTCAAGACGCAAAACTTCGAGCCCACGCACATCAAGCTGGTTGTTACCGCGGCCGATACGGAGCGGAGAATCGTCAAGGAATTGAATGCGGAACCCGCTGCCCGGGAGTACGCGTCCGCGATCGGGCTGCTGCCCGACGATCTGGGACCCTTCAGCTTCGCCGCCCATCCCCTTGTCGTCAAAGTGGGCGGGCAGTTCTTCTGCCGGTCGATACGCAACGTGAATGAAGATGGGAGCTTATCGTTCTTCTGTGCGATTGACGAAGGTCTCGTGTTCACGGTAGCGCGTCCCCAAGACATGCTGAACGCAACGGAAAGCACGCTTCACGAAATCAGCCGGGAGCTGGGCGGTATCGACCTCGTTATCGGCTTCGATTGCGTCCTGCGCCGTCTCGATGCGGAGAACCGGCAAATTCGCCATCAGATGGAAGACCTCTACCGCCGTCATCGCATTGTGGGCTTTCACACCTACGGTGAACAGTACAACGCCATGCATCTCAATCAGACCCTCACCGGCATCGCATTCAGCGCAAGGGAACGCATGTGATCATGCGAAGCAGTGAGATCCCCTACCCCATTCCACCAGGCCTGGACGGCCCAACGTCCGAATTGCAGCGCCAGGTGCAAAAACTGTCGCGCATCAATACCGCCCTGATGGCACGGGTCGAGCGATCCATGGACCAGCAGGCGAGCGCCTACTCACTGTTCCAAACGGCCATCGGATTGGAATCACAGGTCCGCATCCGGACTGATCAGCTCAAGTCCGCGCTCGAGAGGCTGGAGACGGCAAATGCCGAATTGATGGACGCCCGCGATGCCGCCGAAATGGCCAATCGCTTCAAAACTCGCTTCTTTACAGCAGTGGGGCATGACCTGCTTCAGCCTCTTCACGCTGCGCGCCTGACCTTGTCGGCCATGAGCCATGGAACGGTCGAGGCGGACCAACAGCGCTTGGCAGGACAGATCGACAACGCGCTTTCAACCATCGAGGAACTTCTCAAGACGATCCTGGACCTTTCGAAGTTGGAAGCGGGTGTCACTCCCCCGGCGATCAAGGCTGTCGATCTCAACGAGCTTTTTTCCGGCATCACGCGCGACCTCGCCCCGATTGCCAACTCCAAAGGCTTGAAGCTGTCCTATCGGCCCACGCAGCTGTGTGTCGCCTCCGATCCGCTGATGCTGCGCCGCATTATCCAAAACCTTGTCGCCAACGCCGTGCATTACACCCAATCAGGAGAAATCCTGCTGGCATGCCGGCGGCGCGGTGCGAATGTGCGCATTGAAGCATGGGATACCGGGCCTGGCATTGCCAAGGCAGAGCGCGATCGCATTTTCGAGGAGTTCCAGCGTGGGGCCGCGTCTCAGGCCAACCGCGTCGGCGGCTTCGGACTCGGGCTCTCGATCGTCCAGCGCATGGCCGAAGTGCTCGATCATAAACTCGCGCTGCGCTCGACGGTGGGCAAGGGATCATGCTTCATGGTCACAGCACCGTTTTGCGGCGTGCGGGCGCCTGCCATGACGAGCGACGTGCGGCCGGTGGCGGGATACGGTCCGCCGGCAGGGCGGGTTTTGGTCATCGACAACGAACCGACGGTTCTAGAGGCGATGAAGGTGCTTCTGGGCCGCTGGGGATGCGACGTGCGGGCACTGTCCGGTCTGGGCGACCTTGAGGCGCTCCTCGTCAACGAGCCAGGGTTCATTCCCGACGTCGTTCTGGCGGACTATCATCTCAATCGAGGCGAGACCGGCGTCGAACTTGTCTCGCGTTTGCATGCGCAGATCGGCGTAGCGGTGCCCGCGATCATCATTTCCGCCGACCATACGCTGTCGGCAACAAGCTTGGCGGCGTCCGGGTCATTTGAGATTCTTCGCAAACCGGTCAAACCAGCCGAACTGCGCGCTCTGATCCAGCACGTCACAACACAGAGCCACCGATAACCCGTCTCATTCGGCTGAGTAGGGCTTTGATGCGAGAATTGGGTGCATCAGCTCAGTGGCAGCGTGAACACAGCTTCCAGCAGTTCGGTCGAAGGCCGTGTCACGCTCGCCCATTTCAGGGCCCCGTTTCATCAGGGCCCCGTTTCATCAGGGCCCCCCGGCCAGCTTATCGAAATCGATCCTGCTCACTTCAATCACGGCCTGTGTCCGGGACGCGACGTCGAGCTTGCGCAGAATTTCCGACACGTGCGCCTTCACCGTTGTCTCACCGACACCGAGTTCATGGGCGATCTGCTTGTTGAGAAGCCCCTGACGCAACATGGCAAGAACGCGCAACTGCTGGGGTGTGAGAAGCGACAGCCTCTGTGAGATACCCGGCACACCGTGACGATCCGGTTGCGGCGGCTGGTAGCCATTGGGGAGGGCGAGGTTGCCTTGCATCACGCTTTCAATTGCCTCGGACAACTCACCCTTCCGCGCGGACTTCGGAATAAAGCCGACCGCTCCGAGCGTCACAGCCTCGTGCACGACCCGGGCATCCTCCAGCGCTGATACGATCACGATCGGCTGCTTGGGATCCGCCGCGCGCAATTCGAGCAACCCCTCAAATCCCGTGACACCGGGCATCGATAGATCGAGAAGAACGAGATCATAGCGGGTGCCTGCACTCAGTAGCTCTTTGGCCGCTTCGACGCTTGCAGCCTCGGAAATCACCGCATCGGGATAAGCGCAGCGAATTGCAAGGTTCAAGGCGTCGCGAAACAGCGGATGGTCGTCGACCACCAGAAAGCAGTGTGCCATCGTTTCCTGCCCTGACTGTTGGCAGCGGGCAACAGCGATGCCCGGCACCATTTTCTACGAAAGTATTATGAGCCTGACAGCCTGCTGTCAAAATACCTTAAAGCACTTCAAGCACCCGATCGGCAGGTTTTCTGCCGGTATTTGAACCTGCCAAGCCGCCATAGGGTTACTTTCGGGCCGTTTCCCTGCCTTGCGGTGCGCTCCACCCCCGGCACTGTTCACGATCGCGAACAACTGACTTCCCGGCTGAGTGCATATCCATCACGGATCGAGGCCCCCCGGACAGAGCGTTCTCGACGATCCTGCTCCTGCGCATGTCCGCCGCATCGCGCCGGGCGGATTGACCCGCGCTCCGCGAAATTTCTCAGTCGTCTTGGAAATTGAAAAGGGAGCCTCTATAGTCCCGCGCGGGCGGGGGCCAAACGAAATACGTCGTCTTTCCATGCGGAAAGCGCGCTCGGAACATCGACGCGGCAACTCGCAGCGCTTGGCCCGGGTCTACAAGAGTGTGGGAAGAGTGTGGGAGCACCAAAGGCATGAGATGTAATCCTTGGCGCTGGTTGTGGGGCCTCATCCCACTCGCCATGCTGAGCTGGGTCGCGCTCCACCTCAATCAACACAACATCGAAAGCGATCTCAAAGTCCGCACCACAGAGGCTCTCGAGCGGGCAGGCCTGGGTTGGGCGAGCACCAGCTTCGACGGCCGTGACGCGGTACTGACGGGCCGGGCCAGCGACGAGGGCGATCCCAAGAAGGCAGCCGAACTGACCCGGCGCGTATGGGGCGTACGCGTTGTGGATGCGCGCACCGACCTTATCGAGAAGGTCGACAAGTACGTGTGGTCGGCCCAGCGCAGCGACGCAAAGCGCCTGCGTCTGTCCGGCTTCGTGCCGGGTGAACAGACCCGCCGTGCCGTTATGAATGCCGCCAAGGCGAGCTTTCCCGATCACCGGATCGAAGATGCGATGCAGCTTGCGCGCGGAGCGCCCGACCGCGAGGTGTTTCTCGGTGGGATCGGGTTCGGCTTGAAGCAACTGGCCGCACTCAAACATGGCTCCATCGAGCTATCCAATACTGATTTCTCGATTGCTGGCGAAGCAGGCGATCAGGCAAGCCTCAAAGCCGTGCGCGCCCAGTTATCGTCGGCCCTTCCCAAAGGCATTCGGCTCGCGAACGACCGCATCACAGGGCCTGTCATCGCGCCCTATGTGTGGAGTGCAAAACTGACTGGCAATCAGGTCGTCCTCAGCGGCTATGTCCCCAGCTCTCAAGTCCGTGATCAGCTTTACACGGAAGCGCGGAAACTCTTCCCCCGGCACGCCGTCATCGACCGTCTCGAGATCGGCTCGGGCGAACCGCAAGGCTTCGGCACCGCGGCAGCAGCCAGCCTTCAGCACCTCTATCAGTTGAAGGAAGGCAGCGTGGAGCTGAAATCTCAGTCGATCGTTTTGGAGGGGCTGGCGGAGGACGAAGCGGCCGCTGCGGCTGTGCGCCGCGCTTTCACCTCCAAGATCGCCCGGCCTTTGACCGCGACGGCCAACATTCGGGCCCCCTCTCCGGCCGTGCCCGCCGCAACCCCTGAGCCAGCACCTCAAGCACAGCCGACAGGTCCCTACACGACCTCGGCTCGCTTTGAAGGCGGCGTGATTGAGCTGACGGGATCGGTTCCCAGCAACGAGGAGCGCGTCGCTCTGCTTGCCGCGGTGCGCGGCAGGTTCCCGAACACAACCGTGAATGATCGGCTGGAAGTGCGCAGTGGCGCTCCCAGGGGCTGGCAATCTTGCCTGCTGGCCGGCCTTTCGGGCTTACCGAAGCTCCAATCAGGTGCCGTGCGGCTCACCGGGCTGACCGTCGACGTGTCCGGCCGAACCGACGATGACGACATCGCTTCTGCGGCGGCGCGCGCGGTCACGGCTGCGGCGAGTACCGGCTGCAGTACCACCATGAGGATCGAAAGCTCAGGCTCCGTTCAAGCTGCAGCACGCCAGCGTGAAGCTGACGAGGCCGCGCGCCGGGCAGCTGAGGCCGCGGCACGCAGCAAGGCCGAAGAGGCGGCGCGCCGGGCAGCAGCGGAGGCGGACGCGCGCCGCAAGGCCGAGGAGGAGGCACGGCTCGCGGCACGGCGTGCGGAAGCTCAAAAGTGCGAGCAGCTGATGGCTGATGCCACCGCCGCGGGCACAATCCTGTTCAAGCGTGCCGATGCGACGCTCGACGCCAAGAGCCGACCAACGCTCAATCGCCTGGTTGAGATCGTCAATGCCTGCCCGGGACTTAAGATTCTCGTCGAAGGCCATACCGACGCGGAGGGCATTCCGGAACGCAACCAACCGCTGTCTGAGCGGCGCGCGGCGGCCGTGGTCGATTACCTCGTCGAGGCGGGTGTCGATTCGGGCCGTCTGGACTCGGCGGGTTATGGCGCAGAGCGGCCCATCGCCGACAACGAGACCGCGGCGGGTCGCGCCAAGAACCGGCGAATTGAATTCAGGGTGACTGCCGAATAACAAACGTCTGCGCGGGCTTACGGCAAGTTTTGGCGCATCTGGGAGCGTGGAATGGATTACCTGTTGATCAAGTTGTTCTG
>CAZZPH010000146.1:0-6887 GCA_964655725.1 uncultured Hyphomicrobium sp. | reverse complement strand
AGGACAGGTCGTGGATCGCACGCCATCCGGCCTGCCGGTCGGCATGGGCATCACCGTCGCGCCAGTCCGACAACGGCCAGTAGAGATCGATACCGATCGCATCGATCGCACTCGAAGCCCACAGCGGATCGAGATGGAAATAGACGTCGCCGGAGCCATCGGCGGGCTGATGCCCGAAATACTCCGACCAGTCGGCCGCGTAGAGCACTTTGGTGCCCGCGCCCAGCACGCTCTTCACGTCGGCGGCAAGATCGATAAGCGCTGAGACGAACGGATAGCTTGCCGGGCCGCTGCGAACATGTGTGAGGCCGCGCAATTCCGTGCCGATGATAAAGGCCGAAACACCCCCCGCCGCCTTGGCAAGATGGGCATAGTGCAAGACCATCCGCCGGTAGCTCCACTCCTGCGGGCCCGAATAGGCGACATTGGCGCCATTGACCGCGAAGTGCCCGGCTTGCGCTGTGCCGATGAACGGCGCGAGCTGATCTGCGGCCGCCGCGGTCTTGTCGGGCGAGCCTGGTTCACCGGGAGCGGGATCGACCGTGATGCGTCCGCGCCAGGGATAGGCAGGCTGGCCGCTCCCACCGTAAGGGTTGGGCAGGCTGTTGGCGTGCGGGATGTCCATCAGAACGAATGGCGTCAGGATCACGTCGATCCCGCGCGCTTTGAGATCTTGAATGGCGCTGATCACCGTCTGGTCGGAGGGCGTTCCCCCATAGGCCGGACGCTCATCCTGGGTGCTGACGACGTAAGCATTCGCGCGTGCCGTGCCCGCCACGCTCCACGCGATCGGGCTCGTCACCTTGGATGTGCGCTCCACACCCGGCAAAATCTGGCACGCACCGGCCCGCAGATCGGTCCCGAACCAGCTCACGATGAGGGAGACCGCCTTTGCATTTGGAAGGGCCTCCTGCATCTGATCGAGGGCAACATGCCAATCCGTCGGACCGGCCAGAGTGTAGGTGTTTTCCGCCGACGATCTCCCGCCACCGAACGTCTGCACGACCGGGCTCGTTGCGTAGACGAACTCGCCCGATCCGGGGATGAGCACGACGCCGCGCACCTCGTCCCCGAATGCTTCCACTGGCCGTTCGACCTCGAACGACAGCTGCGGTATGCGGTTGCCGAACTCACCAACCGCCAGATCGTCGAACACGATGTAGGCCGTACCGCGAAATGCCGGCGCATCTCCTGCTCCCAGGCGCGCCGCAATCAGCACGTCGGGCTGTTGCGTTTGGCTTCCTGTGTAGAGCCGCCACGTCACCGTCGATAGATCGAGCAGGCGGCCATCCGCCCACACGCGCCCGACACCGCGGATTTCTCCTTCACACAGCGCGACGGCAAAGCTTGCATGATACCGGTATTCGACCGTCGTCGTCTTCGGCGCGCTCGATGCCCCGAGACCCTTACCCGACCCCGATCCCGATGTGGACTGCACCACCTCCTCGCGGATCTCGTCGGCCCAGATGACCTGACCGCCGAGCCGCGCCCGTCCATAAACGCGCGGGATGGCCGCGCCCTCCGTCGAGGCCGTCATATGGACCCGCTGCAGCCGCGGTCCCTCGATTGGCCGGCGGCGCCCCGAAGCGCCAAAGAGAGATTGATCGATTGCCGAGCCTGCGAACGCGCCAATCTGGGCGCCGATCGCCGCGCCCGACAGCGTGGCGCCCAGCAGCGTCAGACCCGCAGGCAGCAGCGCGCTGCCCGCTGCCGCACCCGCAACGGCCAAAGCCAAAGTCGCCATGATGATTTAGACCTCAGTCTGGAAATCGGAAAACGCAGGCCAACCGCCGCCGCCACCAGCCGCAGAACGCCACCTCGCGGACCACGTCACCTTCCGTCGCGTGGATCATGGTCTCGCCGCTCGCCAGCAGCGCCACGTGCTTGGCGACAAAGCCCGCCCGCAGGCGAAAGATCAGCACGTCGCCCGGCCTTCTGGCGTCCATCGGCACCTCGACGAGATGGCGCCGCGCGGCGGCGATCAGCGGCTCAGATGACCCCACTTCACCCCAATCACGCGAATAGCCCGGCGGCCGTTCCGCCGGCCGGCCGGCGACCTGCGAGTAAATCCCCCGGATGAACCCGAGACAATCGGCGCCCACGCCCTTCACGCTCGCCTGATGGTGATACGGCGTGCCAATCCAGCTGCGCGCCACCGCCACGATCTCGTCACCACGCGGATGCATGTCGCACTCCCCGTTTGCCCCGAATTCACCGCGCTTTTTCGCCCGGCCGCGAGACCGCGGTCAGAAAATCGTTGCCGGGCATGTGGGGGAACCCGCGGAAATTCACGACGTTGGCAAACTTCGATTTGCACGTTGCCAGGTGCTTGTCGCAGCCCGCCGTGACAAAGAACGTCTGGCCGGCCAGGAGCGGCTGGCGGACCGGCTGCCAGACCTCGAACGTGACAGTGCTCGCCCGTTTGGTATGGACGCGCACCTCGATCTTCTGACCGGCCGCCGCACCGGAGGTGAAGGTGAGAAGACCGCGCGAGAACCAGCCTGAGGCAAATCCGCCAAGTCCGCTGGCCGTGAAGCTGCGCTCACCTTCGACCGACACGACCGCACCGGTTCCTCGGAAGGCCGGGGCGTCGAGATCGACGGCACAGCGCGCATCGCCGACATCGGCATCGCACGTATATTGATAGAGCCGTCCCCTGGGCTGCTGGAGATAGTGCGACAGTCCCCGCACCTCGGCCCGGAAAGCCGGGCCCCGCCGCTTCACCTCGCCCAGCGTTCCGGTTCTCACAAGAACACGCATCTGCGGATCAGACCAATTGACGCGAAAAATCTCGATCGCCGCGTCGTCATACAGGCCGGCCTCCAGATCCTCGTCCGACAACTGCGCGCTCGACAGAGCCCCCTCGACATCGAGATTGTCCGTGCCGAGCCCCAGCGTCTCCACGATCTCACTGGAGGAGAACCCTGCAGCCGCCTCGAACCCGGTGCCATCGAATGTGATGGTGCGATCATGATCGGTGAAGCCCTGCCGCGTTCCATCGCGCCGTGTAAGCCGCCAGCACCAGCACAGCGTCGTCGCCCCCGTGTCGAGATGGGCCTGCAGATCCGGCGGTATCGTCCTCACAGCCTCACCTCCACGATCGGAATGTTGGGTATGGCGCCATGCTGGAACCCCGACAGCGCGATCTCGAGCTTGTCAGTATCGAAACGGACCGGAACGTCGAACTCAAAGCCGGCGCTCACGACGGCACCGTTGGCTGGACTATGACCGGTCAGGAACTGCACCTCGCCCGTGACCGGGTTGAGGGTGAATTCTGTGCCAGGCGTCTTCTCCACGCCCGCGACCGCGACTCGGACCGTGCCGGCGACCGGCTTCGTAATCTCGCGATGCCAGGGTGCGAAGGCACTGCCGTAGCGCTTTGTGAGCTGATAGATGGCCGTCACACCGTCTCCAGTTCCCAGGACCTGATCGAGCGGTGCCGGGGTCTGCTGAGGCGCGCACGACTTCCAGTCGGAATGATCACGCCAGCGAAAGCCGTAGAGCCGTCCCCGCCGTTCCTCGAAGAAGGCGATGACGGCATGGAGATCATCAAGTGTGCGCACGCCGTAGCCGGCGTTGTAGGCCCGCCGCGAATCCGCCCAGCGCGCGTTGCGCTCCTCGAAACCCGAGCCCAGCACGACGACATCGGTGCGCCGCTCTGGCCCACCCTGCGCGCCACGCGAGATCGATGTGGGAAACCGCACCTCGTGGAACGACATAAGCTCAGATCCTCAATACTGTCCTGGTCTGGTCACAGTGGGCGCTGACCGGTCCGTTACATGTTGCGCTGTCCGACCGCGAGTGCGCGCGCCAGCATGACGCCCAGTTGCGCTTCCGAGCGACGGAAGCTCTCCACATCGGGGGTTGCGACATTGAGCGTGATCTGCACGCCGCCGCTCCCACCACCAGCAGACTGCACGCCCAGCCGCCCATCTGCACCGCGCGCCAGAGGCAGGATCGCTTCCGCTCCGCGTTCTCCCGCAATCCCCATTCGGCCCGCAGACAAGGGAAACGAAATCGGACTCTGGATGACGCCGCCTTTGGCAAAGGGGACCGGCAGCCCCTGCTGAAACGCCCCGCCATTGGCAAAGCCGATGCCGCCGGAAAACAACGACGAAAGCAAACTCCCAAACCCCTGCTCGAGCGGCTTGAGAGCCGCCTTGAGAACAAGATCCGAAAGCCGCAGCGTCAGGTTGCGCAGAACGTCAGACACCGAGCGCCCCTTGATCGCGATGCCCTCGAAGGCATTCGAGAGGGCAGAGCCGAATTGCCGCCCGAGAGATGCCGCCTGCCTCAGCTCGTTCTGCAGTGCGCTCGCATCGGCATCGATGGCGACCGTCCACGTCTCGCCCGGCTCGTCAAATCCGTTCATGACCTGTCATCCTGATCTGGAAATTGCCGCATCATGCGCTCCAGGTCGCTGCGCGCTGGCGCGTCACTGGAAAGGTGGGGCCCGAGCCGGCCACGCAGGGCGGCGTCGAGTTCGCGAGGCGTCATGGCCCAGAAGCTCTGTGGGGTGAGCCCCAGCACGCCCAGGCCCGCCGCCATCACGTCGTCCCAGGGAAAGGGCCGCGATCGGCCTCCGTTTCCGCTTTCGCCGATCCGGGGGAGGGACCTGCGAACGTGGCACTCAAGAGCCGCGCGACGATCTCCACAAATCCGGCAGCACCTCCTTCGATGCTCATGCGGGCGACGGTGTCGTTGCTGATATCGTGACCCCCGCCACGCAGTCCCGCCCCGATAATGCGCACGCAATCGCGCGCGGAGATGCGGCCCTTTTCGAAGCGCGTCGCGAGCGCCAGCATGTCCTCCTCGCCGAACGCCGCCTCGAGTTCGGCGAGCGCGCCGAGCGTCAGGCAGAGCTTGTGCGCGCGCCCATCGAGGGTCGCCTCGATCTCGCCGCGATGCAGGTTGGTCATGCGTTCTCTCCTCAGGCCGCCGTGAATGTCACTTCGCCGGCCGATTCGAGCGCAATCTCGAAGGCCACCTCATTATCGTGCCGCCCGGTCAGCTCGAATGACGTGATCTGGAACGGGGCCTCGACCGTGCCGAAATCCGGGATCGCCACCTGCCAGCCGCGGATGGTGCCCGAAAAGACGTAGCTGCGGATCAGTTCGTCCGATGCCGCGTCCTTGAAGATTCCCGCCCCGGTGACGCGCGCCGATCTGATGCCCGCACCCGCCAGAAGCTCGCGCCACTGGCCGGCTGATTCCTGGTGCGTGATGTCCACCGTCTCCGCATTGAAGGAGAGGGTGCGCGATCTCAGACCGGCCACGGTGACGAATGCGCCGCTTCCCGTGCTGTCTACTTTCAAAAGAAGATCCTTGCCTTTTTGCGCAGCCATTCTCGCTTGCCTTTCTCATGTGAGTTGATCAGCTGACCGGCTCGGTCACGGCCCGAAGACGAACGAGACCCCGCGTCGTCTCCGCGTCCGCCTCCCGGCGCACCTCAGAGAACTCGTGGCGCATGTTGACGAGCCGTGCGCCGTCGATCGTCAGGGCGGCATTATCCAAAATCCCCTCGATCTCGCTGACGAGCGCGTGAACCTCCCGTGCGCCATTGGCCCGCGACCACACCGAAATGGTGATCAAGTGCTCGTGACCGTCCTCGGTCCCCGTGCTCCAGTCGCGGATCACGCTTTCCCCGATGGTGACATAGGGGAGTGCTGCGCCGCGCGGCACGTCGTCATAGATGCGCGCGCCGCCCAGCCGTGCCGTCAGCTCCACATCGGAGGTGAGGCGCTGGTAGAGGGCCTTCTGCAGTTCCCAGCTCACGCTCGTCATGGTCTCGTCCTATCTGCTTCAGACGCGTGCACGGTGTCCCGAGCAGCACGCTGTGTCTCTGTCTGACGGCGGCGCCTCAGCGCTGCCCCCCGCATCGCCGGTGCCCTGCGCTTCAAGTTGTCCAAACGGCCTAGAAGGCGTTGCACGCTTCCCGTTGCGAGCCGCACTGAAAGCTTCATGGGACGCGCTCCTCCACCAGGCATCGCTGGAAGCGTCGCGCCTCGGCGATGTCGATGACGCTCTTGATGTCGAAGATGCGCTGATCGAACTTCAGCCGCAGGTGCGGACCCAGTCCGGCGCGGCGCCGCACGATCACCTCATGCGTGATCCGTCCCGTCAGTCCTTGCGCTTCGGCGGATTCGGATCCGCTGAGCGGCCGGATCGCGGCCCACACCTCAGCGACGAAACCCCACGCCACCACGGCACCACCACCGCCATCGGGATCGGGCACGGCCTCCTCGATCACGACGCGATGGCGCATCTCACCGATCGCCGGCCAGCTCATAGGCGCTCCACTCGGTAAGGGCTCAGAATGTTCGAGACGGCTGCGGGAATAGCGGTCGCCGCCGAACCGATCTCGACGACCTCCCTGGTCTCGTACCAATGCGCAACGAGCATCAGCACGGCCTGCCGGATGGGCGCTGGCACGTCGTCAGCCGCCGCACCAAATCCCGCGACGACATCGATTTCGATGCCCTGCACGCTGCGACCAGGTATTGGCCAGGCCCCTGTCAGCGGCATCAGTCGCGGGGGAAGTCCTTGACCATCGAGGATATAGGTCGCCGGATCCAGAACGTGTGGCGTTCCATCGGCGGCGATCAGACGAACTGCTTCCACGACCTGCACGGGCCGCAGCGGAAGTGCAAGCGCACCCGGCGGCCAACGATCCCGGATATACGTCCAGGACTGCGTGACGAGGGCCAGCCCCAACGCGGCCTCGATGTGGAGGCGCGACGTCATGATGAGGGTCAAGACGAGAGCGTCGTCGGCATCCGTCTCCAGCCGCAGGTGCGCCTTGGCCTCCTGGAGTGTGACCGGCTCGACAGCCGGCCCGCTGCGATAGATGAGTGCCATGAACACCTCTGTTGCTGCCGCGTTGAAAAA